>JACSRP010000106.1 GCA_014879665.1 Anaerolineae bacterium
TTCGCTTTCAGCCTTATTGGCGCGGTATTGTTCCTTCTCTTCTGTCGCCACATCCTTCAGGCTCAGGCCAAGGCGCTGCTTCTCAGCTTCGATGCTGATCACGCGCATCACTAAGCGCTGGCCTTCGTGTACCACCAGCGTCGGGTCTTCCGGCGGCGGTTCGGCAATCTGGCTGGTATGCAGCAGGGCTTCAATGCCCGGATCGAGGCTGACGAACGCGCCGAACTGTGCGACGCGGCTGATCACGCCTTCAACCAGCTGGCCGACGTGATAGTGTTCTTCAACCGAGGTCCATGGGTTATCCTGCATGCGCTTCAAGCTCAGTCCGATACGCTTGCCTTCGCTGTCCAAACGCAGGATAAATACATCAATTTCGTCGCCTACCTTCAGAACTTCCTTGGGATGGTTCACGCGGTGCCAAGCCAATTCGCTGATATGGATCAGGCCGTCAGCGCCGCCCAGATCAACGAATGCGCCGAAATCGCGCAGGCCGCTGACCACACCGCGACGAATTTCGCCTTCATGCAGTTGATCCAGCAGGCGTTCCTTGTTCTGGTCGCGGCTGCCCTTGCTGGCGTCGCGCTGGCTGAACACCAAGCGGCGGCGTTTGCGGTTGACCTCAATCACCTTCAGCGGAATCGGCTGGCCGACCATACGCTGCATGCGCATCTTGCGTTCATCTTCGCTCAACCCGCGCGGCAGATCAAGCACATGGCTGGCAGGAACAAAGCCGCGCAGGTTGCCGAACGGCACAATGATGCCGCCGCGGTTGGCATCGGCGACGATACCTTCCCACACGCCTTCAATTTCCAGTAGTTCTTCAGCTTTCTTCCAGTCTTCGGTTTGCTGTGCCTGCGAAACCGAGAGCACCAGATTACCGTCTTCATCTTCCATACGCACGATCATCACGTCAATGATGTCGCCCATTGTGTAGGTGCTTGGCTCGATATTCATGCGTTCGAGGTCTTTACGCGCAACCACGCCGTCGCGCTTCATGCCCTCAATGCTAACGATCAAGCCCTGTTCGTCGGCGGCAACCACGCTGCCGTTGACAATATCCCCGCGCTCCATTGGTTCTGCCTGAGCGAACGAGGCTTCGAGTAGATCGGCAAAATTAAAACCGTCATACTCAATAACACCTTGCATACCTGACTCCCTAAACAACTCTGATGGCCGATAGTGTTGGCGTTCTGGTGATAGGTGCAAATAACGAAAACTCGACGCTCCCTACGCTAATATGCACGTGGGATGCCGAGTTCTTATTGGCTATCGCTATCGAACAAGCACCAACGATAATTTTGCAGACAGGCACTCTTTTTGAGAGAAAACCTGCTGCTCCCCCTTTTCTTAAAATCGCGCCGAATTATATAAGACGTATCAGGAAAGTCAACCGTTTTGTGACAAATGGCGCAAAAACAGTGTCATTTGGTATGAATCGCACTTTTTATCAGAAATTCGGGTAAAAATAGGCGGGAATTTACATCTGCAAAGGGTGAAACTGGCGTTCCGAAATGGATGCATAAAAACAAACAGAGCGTCATCAAGACGCCCTGCCTGTTTTATAAAGTGCGTAATGAAATTAGAGCGCGTTGACGATGTTCGAGAAAATGTTGCCGATGGCCGGGCCAAGCAGCGCCAGAATGACAATGACGACAACGGCGACCAGAACCAGGATGAGCGCGTATTCTACGAGGCCTTGGCCTTCTTCACGGGGCTGATAAATCATGATGTCTTCTCCTCAATGAATGCTTATCACGGAGGTTAACATGTCTTTAATTACAGTGTCAATAGACTTAAGTACTATTCATGAGTTATTCATATCTCAATGCTTTATCTATTCTTTTGTGCGCTAGATGTGAACGTTTTTGACATTGATTTAACCGCGTCTTAGAATTTTCGAGAGAGTAGTGCAGCGTTGGCCTTATCAACCGTCGTTTACCAATAAGGACGCACGCCAGAAAACGCTTCAAAGAGGCTGCTAAATGGGTTGTGTCCGGCTTAACGCCTGCTTTTTGTTTGATTACAAAGATAAAATACAAAGGGTTTTTAATGATGAGAGAGTATACGACCGAGCACCTACGCAATGTTGCTTTCGTCGGCCATCAAAGTTCCGGCAAAACAACGCTGGTTGAAGCGCTCTTATTGAATACTGGCGCAATCACCCGGCAGGGGCGCATTGAAGATAAGAACACGGTATCAGACTGGGATGACGAAGAAAAGGATCGCGGCTTATCCCTGTCTACTTCGCTGGTACCGGTTGAATTTGAAGATACCAAAATCAATATTCTGGATACCCCCGGCTATACCGACTTCCTTGGCGAAGTGAAAAATGCTATCCGCGTCGCTGATTCAGTGATCGTGGTGGTGGACGCCGTTTCCGGTGTGGAAGTTGGCACCGAAGTGGCGTGGGAATACGCCGAAGCCTACCAGCAGCCGATCATCGTCACCATCAATAAACTAGATCGTGAAAATGCGAATTTTGAAAAGACGGTTGAAAGCCTGAAATCGCATTTCCCCGAATACAAATTCATTCCGGTGATGCTGCCAGTAGGGCAGGAACAAAATTTCAGCGGCGTGATCAATCTCTTGACGATGAAGGCCTATTACGGCGCCGGCAAGGATCGCAGCGATCTGCCTGCCGGGTTGGAAGAAATGGCGAAAGCCGCGCGCACCGTGCTTGTTGAAGCCGCTGCCGAAGCCGATGATCAACTGATTGAGAAATACTTCGCCGAAGGTGAATTGACCAACAGCGAAATTCGTGATGGAATGCGTAAGGCCGCCCGTGATGCCTATCTCAAAACGGTGCCTATCTTCGTTACCTCTGGCGCAAAGAACATCGGCACGTTCCCGCTGCTTGAGGCGCTCAATGTCTATGTTGGCCCCCCCAGTGAGCGCCGCGTTCAGGTAATCAACCCTGATGGCGAAACGACCTTCCTTTATGCGCCGCAAAGCGACAGCGGCCCACTGGCAGCCTATATTTTCAAGACCAGCAACGATAGATTTGTGGGTACGTTGAACTATTTCCGCATCTTTAGCGGCTCGGTGGCCGCCAACGGTACCTACTACAATTCAGTGCGTCAGGCTGAGGAACGTTTCACCAGTTTGATGACTCTGCGTGGTAAAGAACAGATCACCTTACAAACGCTGCACGCAGGCGATATCGGCGTTGTCGCCAAGCTCAACCACACCAAGACCGGCGATACATTCAGCACCAAAGATAACCCGCTGCAAATTACCCGCCCCGTTTACCCTGACCCGCTGTATATGGTTTCAGTAGAGCCTAAAACGCAGCAGGACAGCGCCAAAATGGGCGCAGTACTGACCAGTCTGGCAGAAGCCGATCCTACGCTGCGCTGGCGCCAGGACGGAGACATTAAGCAGACTATTTTGGAAGGTATGGGCGAAACCCATGTCGCGGTAGCGATCAGCCGTGCGGGGAAGTTGGGTGTCGGGTTAGTGACCGGCATGCCCAAAGTGCCTTATCGTGAAACTGTGTCGAAGAAAGCATCGGCCACCTATCGCCATAAGAAGCAGACTGGCGGCGCCGGGCAGTTTGGCGAAGTATCTATGCACGTAGAGCCAAACGCTGACGCAGACTATGCTTTTGAATGGGACGTATTTGGTGGCGCAGTCTCTAAATCATACGAGCCTTCGATTGATAAAGGTATTCAATCCGTATTAGGTGTTGGCGTGATTGCTGGCTATCCGGTGGTCAATGTGAAAGCCACGGTGTACGATGGCAAGGAACACCCGGTAGACTCCAAAGATATCGCTTTTCAGATTGCTGGCCGCGAGGCCTTCAAAGAGGCTTTTCTGGCTGCGGGCCCGGTGCTGCGCGAACCGATCATGGATGTTCAGGTGACGGTGCCAGAAGCGATGATGGGCGACATCCTTGGCGATCTCAATACTCGCCGCGCCAGAGTGCAGGGAATGGACACCGAAGGTCCTCGTAGTGTGGTTTCGGCACAGGTGCCGCTGTCAGAGATCATGCGCTATGGGAATGATCTACGCTCGATAACCGGTGGCCGCGGCTTCTATACCATGAAGTTCAGCCATTACGATAACATGCCGTCGCATATTGCTAAACCGCTGATCGACTCTTATAAGCCGCACAGCAGCGAGTAAGATCTTCGTTTTAGTGAATCGTAGGATTGCGAACCTCACCCCCAAAATTGCTAAATTCTTGGGGGTGAGGCTCTAGGCATGAGGGTTGGTCGGGTTGAGGATTTCCTCCGCTTCCGCCAGTTCAGATATACTTCCAATAAGGCCAACCATATCGCCCACTAGAAAACGGGTGTCTGATTTTGGATTAGGCAGCACTGCATGATCGCGGACGGTAGCGATGATCGAGGCGCCGATCCGCGCCCGCAAATTCGCTTCAGCCAGTGTTTGCCCGATGACCGGGCTGTGCTCAGAGACCGGAAACCAGCCGATTTCGAGGCCCCGAACCGCAGACACCAGTTGATCGAAAACGCGATGATCTTTGTAGTCAGGGTAGGTGGCGCGGTAGGCGTCTGTACGCATAGCATCCACATAGTTTTGAATTTGGCCCATCGGGTAGCCTAGCGTCAGAAGCGTATGTCTTACAATTTCTAACCCGCCTTCTAGTTCCGGATGGATAATGTGCAGCGCGCCGTATTCAGCCAGCATCTGCACGCCGTCTTCAGTGATCGCGCGGGCGATGATCGGTAGATCAGGGGCGATATCGTGGGCCGCCGCCGCCGTCAGTTCTGCGGTTGTCTCATCCGGCAGGGTGATCACCAGCGCGCGCGCATCTTTTAACCCGGCATGTGTCAGAATTTCCGAGTTTGCGGCATCCCCTAGCAAAATGTTGGTTCCGGCTTGCTGAAGGGCAAAGGCGCTTTCCGAGTCATTTTCAACGACCAGATAAGGTAGTTTGAGTTCATCCAGAACTCTGCCAACGTGCCTTCCCACACGCCCGTAGCCAACGATGACCACGTGATCCTTCATACTCTCATGCATAGGTTCAGGCAGTGGCTTGCCGTGTTCAAGCTGTCTCCACAGCCACGGTAGATACTTCTTGATAAATGTCGCGGCGGGATCGATAGTCTTGAACATCAGTGGGTTTAGGATGATCGAAATTACTGAAGCCGCGAGGATCAGGCCATATTGATCCATGGCGATGATGCCTAGCCCTACGCCTGTTTGCCCGACGATGAACGAAAATTCGCCGATCTGGCTGAGGCCGGCAGCAACCACCAGCATGGTCATTCCGGATCCCGGCAGAACAATGCCAAGTAATAATGTGAAGATGCTCTTACCCACAACGATCAGCAGTGTGATCACCAGCACTTGCCCGAAATTATTAAGAACCTCAATCGGGTTGACCAGCATACCAACAGACACAAAGAACAGCACTGCAAATACATCGCGGAAAGGGCCAATCTCAGCGGCGACCTGATGATGGATTCTGGATTCGCCAAGGACTACGCCAGCAAGAAATGCTGCTAGCGCCAGCGAAACGCCGAATAATTCTGCGGCAATAAACGATGTCCCCAGCGCCATAGTGATGATCACCAGCAGGAAAAGCTCCCGCGAGCGTGTGCGCGCAATTTTTGTGATCAACCATGGCATGAAACGCACGCCGATAAACAGCATGATGGCGATGAAAACGCCCGTTTTCAGCAGCGCCAGCACCAGCCCCTCTAATAGATTGCCGCTGTGGCCTACGAGTGCAGGCATCATCACGAGAATGATGACCGTGGCAATATCTTCTAGCACCAACCAGCCAATAGCCACCCGGCCATGAGAGGTGTTTAGCAGGCCATTATCGGTTAGTCCGCGCAGCAAAACGATAGTGCTGGCGATAGAGAGCGCCAGTCCAAGCACTAGCCCTGCGCTGACCGACCAACCCCAGATCTGTGCCAGTCCAAATCCGAGCAGGGTTGCGCCAATCGTTTGCAGGGTTGCGCCAGGTAATGCAATTTTTCGCACGCTCCATAAGTCTTTGAGCGAGAAATGCAGCCCGACGCCGAACATCATGAAGATCACGCCGATTTCGGCAAGCTGGCTAATGGAATCCGTATCACCGACGAACCCCGGTGTGAACGGGCCGATCACTACCCCTGCGACCAGATAGCCAACCAGCGTGGGCAGCTTGAGTTTTCGCGCGACGAATCCGCCTACAAAGGCGGTGAGGATCGCCATCGTAATCGTCGCGAATAGGATGAGGTCATGCTGCATTAGGTTGGCCCCCGTGAATAGCGAATATTGCTCTTAGATTTCCTGAGTTTCGGAATAGATATCGTCTCTAACCCTCACCCGCTGCGCTTAGCCGCCCGCTCCCGTTTAATGGAGATGTAGGGGCGCGCCCGCGGGTGAGCTGTCTCTTCAGAGAGGGCTTATTAAATGCTCTGTTTTTGATCCTCTCCCCTGCTCTGCTTCCCTATCCCATTGCAATGGGGTGGGGGTTGAGGGGCGGAGACTCTTGAGAAACCTCTCCACAGCGAGACTTTTAAAACACACTCTCCAGAACTCATGTGAAATGGCGCGGGGTAACGAGCCTTTATTCCGATGAAACCTTAACTAAACTACCGGTGAATGACAAAAAACAGGCATATTCATCAGTATGCCTGTTATTGTAACGAGGATTGTTTCTCTACGCCCCGGCGTTTTCAAAAATGTCGGCGGGCAGTTGGGATTGATTGGCCGCTTCACCGGCAATTTCCATGACCTTCGTTCGCGTAACGACCTCATTGGTCAGCAGTTCTTGCGTCAGCGCTTCCAACTTATCGCGGTTCTGGCTCAACAGCGTCTTGGTGCGCTCGTATAGATCGTCCACAATGCGGCGTACCTCATTGTCAATCTGCGCCGCCGTCTCTTCGCTGTAGCTGCGGCTCTGTGAAAGTGAGTAGCCAAGGAATGGCTGGCGTTCGTCTTCGCCAAAATTCAGCGGGCCAATGGCATCGCTCATGCCGAACTGTGACACCATGCGTCGTGCCATTCCGGTCACTCGTCGCAGGTCGTCTGATGCGCCCGTCGTAATGTCGTCCAGCATCACTTCTTCCGATGCGCGCCCGCCAAGCATAACCATCATTTGCGCCAGCAGGTAATTTCGCGGGTAGTTGCGGCGATCATCGTTTGGCAGCATCGCCGTCACGCCCAGTGCCTGACCACGCGGCACAATCGTCACCTTCAACACCGGGTCAGCGTGAGGCGTCAAGGCCGCAACCATGGCGTGCCCGGCTTCATGATAAGCGACCACCCGGCGTTCCTGTAAATTGGAAAGCGGCGGGCTTTGATTGCCCAACACTATCCGATCGAAAGCATCTAGAAAGTCGTTCATGACGATGCGCTTGCGGTTGTGGCGTGCGGCAGTGAGTGCGGCTTCGTTGGCAAGGTTCGCCAGATCCGCCCCGCTGAAGCCTATTGTGGCTTTCGAAAGCTCAACTAGACTCACATCGTCTCCCAGTGGCTTTCCGCGTGTATGTACCTTGAGTGTATCTTCGCGCCCGCTGCGATCTGGCAGCGCAACTGTCACCTGCCGGTCAAAACGGCCGGGGCGCAGCAGTGCCGGATCGAGCACATCGGGGCGGTTGGTCGCCGCCATCACGATCACGCTTTCATTCTGATCGAAGCCGTCCATCTCTGAGAGCATCTGGTTCAGCGTCTGCTCGCGCTCGTCATTGCCGCCACCTAAGCCTGCGCCGCGCTGGCGGCCTACCGCATCAATTTCATCTATGAACACGATGCTTGGCGCCGCAGCTTTGGCTTTGGCGAACAGATCGCGCACGCGGCTGGCGCCCACGCCCACGAACATTTCGACAAATTCAGAGGCCGAAATGCTGAAAAAGGCGACGTTGGCTTCTCCCGCAACCGCCCGTGCTAATAGTGTTTTACCAGTCCCCGGCGGCCCGATCAACAGCACGCCGCGCGGAATCCGTGCCCCTAGTGCGATATACTTTTCAGGCTCTTTGAGGAAATCTACGATCTCCGCCAATTCGCTCTTGGCGGTTTGCTGACCAGCGACATCGGCAAATTTGATCTGCGGGCGTTCGGTATTGTATTCCCGCGCCTGTGTGCGCCCGAATCCGAATACGCCGCCCATCTGCCGCTGCGCGCGGCGCGTTTGCCAAATGATCAGACCGAAAATCAACAGCAGCGGCCCCCAGTTCAAGAGGAATATCAGCAGTTGATTTGGCTCTATCGTCTGCGCGGTGACGGTGACGTTATTTTCGCGTAATGCGGTGGTCAGCGCCGGGTCATCTACCGGCAGCAGCGTCGTGGTAAATGTGGTTGATGTTTGCTGCTGTACGCCTTGTTGAAGCAGCTCTGAGCCGTCCGGTGGGAAGGTCGTTGCAGATCGGAAGGCTCCGGTTGCGCTTTGCTCTTGCAGCACTACCTCACCTACGTTGCCGGTTGCAACCTGACTATAGAAAAATGAATAGGGGACGTCAATTGGCGCATCCTGCGAGAACGAATTGACCATATCGGGAACGCGAAATACGCTCCACAGCAGCAAAACACCAAGAAGGATGAGCCAACTCCAGCGTGGAACACCGCTGAAGGGCGATTTTGGCGGCAAGCCGCCGCCATTCCCGTTGGGCTGTTTGTTATTCTGGTCGCCCGGTGGTTGCGGCGGGGTTGAATTGTTGGGTGGGAACATTTATTTCCCTTCATTCGAATTTAAAATACCTGCTAATTCTAGTCGAAGCGCATTAGATTCGCGTAAACGTTTCCTTCAAGGCAGGATAGAGTGTGCGGTAAAGACTATAGGGATTCTCATAATCTGCTGTATTCCCCGTAGGCAGCGTTTCATCCGTGATTTCGACCATCGCTTCGCACGCTGTGCTCACATCCGCATAAATATTTGCGCCAACTGCCGCCAGCACCGCCGCGCCAAAGGCTGCGCCTTCAGTGGTGCTGGTGCGTACCAGCGGCGCGTCCAGCACATCAGCGAGAATCTGCCGCCAGATCACGCTCTTTGCGCCGCCGCCCTGCACGCGCACCTGTGTGACCGGCATTCCAGTGGCGCGCATCAGCTCAAAGCCGTCTTTTAGCCCGAAGCTAACGCCTTCTAGAACAGCGCGGGTCATATGCGCTCTGGTATGGCGGGTCGTCAGCCCAACAAACGCGCCGCGAGCCAGCGGGTCAGGGTAGGGCGTGCGTTCGCCGGTCAAATAAGGCAGAAACAACAATCCTTCGCTGCCAATCGGAATATCTGCCGTCTCGCTGATTAGTTCATCAAACTGGACGCCGGGTGAAATGGAGTCGCGCCACCATTGCAAGCTGCCCGCCGCGCTCAACATCACGCCCATGAAATGCCACAGACCGGGTGCGGCATGGCAGAAGGCATGAAGTAACCCGTCAGGCTCATAGGCATAGTGATCCAGCGGCGCAAACACCACGCCAGAGGTGCCAATCGCCAGCCCGATAATGCCCTCGCGCACCGCCCCCACGCCAACCGCCAC
>JACSRP010000239.1 GCA_014879665.1 Anaerolineae bacterium
GGCCTGAGCCTGAAGGATGTGGCGACAGAAGAGAAGGAACAATACCGCGCCAATAAGGCTGAAAGCGAAACTGCGGAAGCCGAACTCGCTGAAGCACAAGATGCCGATGTGGTTGAAGTTGTAGAAGAGCTTGAAGTCATCAACGCCGTTGAGGTTATTGATGACGAAATCGTTGAAGTTGAAGACGTTGAAGTGATTGAGGCCGTGGAATCTGTAGAAGCCGAAACCGTCTAATCCGGCTTGAATTACAAAAAAACGGGGGCGTAACGCTCCCGTTTTTGATTTCCATACATTTGCAAACAGGGACAGGCTGTACCCGCCCTATTTCTTTAAGCATCGTGAAACAACCTCACTCGATATGGTAATCTTGCCTGTAGATTTTTTCATGAGCCTCCTTTACAATGCCAAAAGCTGTGTAAACACAGTCAAATTTTTGATTGAAAGGGGGTGAATGCAGAAATATGGCGCATGTATCACTTAAGCCGAACGAATCGCAGGAATCACTGCTTCGTCGCTTCCGCAAACGTGTGACCAACAGCGGCGTGCTGAGCACTGTCCGTCGTAAACGTTGGTATATTTCGAAGAGCGAACTCCGCCGAATTGAGAAGAAAAAGGCGATCCGCCGTGCCCGCCGCCGTCAACGTAACGCCACAATGCGTTAGTTTGACCCGGTGCTCGAACGATCTCGCATTCGCGCCCATTTGGTTTTTGCTTGCCCATCAACCGCTGTCCTAAACCGGGCAGCGGATGTTTTATTTGGCTGATTCAGTAGGAAGGCTTGCTATGGCAAATAAAGAAGAAAAGTTAGAAGTAGATGGTATCGTCGTAGAGGCGCTGCCAAACACGCAGTTTCTGGTAGAACTAGAAAACGGACATCGCCTGCTGGCGTACCTTTCCGGCAAGATGCGCAAATTCTACATCCGTATTCTCCTCGGAGATCGGGTGCGGGTCGAAATGACCATGTATGACCCGAATCGCGGGCGTATTACCTATCGCTACCGTGACAACCGCCGCGACAGCGACGAAGCCCCTCCGGGATAGTCCACGCGATACCACTGGAAACAGGGCAGTTCTATCGTCTCCGATCAGGTGGTGGCTGCCCATTATTTTGATTCTTATCTTTTTCGCTTCACGAATCCCGTCACTCACTGAACTTCCACTACACAACGATGAAGGCCTGCATCTCACCCGCGCGGTTGAGGTGTGGAATCTGCATCCATTCTGGGAAATTGGCGACGGCAAGATCATAAATCACTGGGCTATTGCCCTGTTCTACCCCCAAAATGCGCCGGTATTTGCCGGGCGAATCGCCACAATATTCATTTCAACCTTAGGGCTGGCCGCCGCGTTCAACATTGGGCGGGGACTGGCTGGAAACAGCGGTGGGGCGCTAGCGGCATCCTTATGGATCGTTACGCCATATATCTTCTTTTATGAACGGCTGGCGTTTAGCGATTCTGAGGCCGGGGCGCTGGTGGTGGTGGCGATTGCCGCCAACCTGAAACTAGCGCGAAGCGGGGCGATACGCGATGCGATAATCACTGGCTTCTGGCTGGCGCTGGCGGTGCTGTTTAAGTTCACCGCAGCCCCCTATGCGTTTTCCATCGTTTTAATCACTTTGCTGCTGCCTCAATATCCGCTCCGTCGCCGGGGCGTTATGCTGGCCGTTATTGCGCTTACTGGAATCGCTATGTTCGCTGTTCCGTTGGCATACTTGATCCTGCGCCGGGAGCCGTTATTTGAGATCGCGCTTGGATGGGTCGGGGTGGGGTCATCGCAGATTGAAGGGGCGGGGTTAAGCGGAAATATCGCCCGTTTCGCAACCCTGATGACCACTTTCGGGATTCCACTATGGGCGCTTTTGACCATGATCGGATTGGCGCTGACCGGCATTTTCCGGCGAAAAACTGACATTGTGCTGCTGGCTGCCGCGTTCATCCCGTTTATGCTCACAATAACGCTTGGGCGCGAAGTGCTGCCCCGTCATTTCGCAGCGGCGCTGCCCATTCTGGTGGCGCTAGGGGGTGCAGGATTAGGGATGGCTTTGATCAGACTGCCTGCGCTTCCCCGCCGACTGATGGCACTAGTGATTGCAATCACACTCGCAATTCCGTTCGCGTTGTTAGCCATCATCGCGTATGACGCCCCGGAAAACTTGCCGCTACCAGCAGAAATACGCGCTGAACACATCACCGACCACAGTTCAGGCTATGGTTTACGCGCTGCCGTACTAGACCTGCCGAATCTGGTCACAGGGACGGATACGGTGATTATCGCCAGCATGTTCCCGGATAGCTGCCGCCGCGCCAATTTTGAAGCCGCCCGTGACTATAAAATGTTATGCACTGCGGCGCCGGGCATCGAAGCGATCACGCAGGCGTTGGCAGCGCATCCAGTTGTTTATATCGTGACCGATAATGCGCCGTTGATCGGCGCAGATATACCGATGTTAGCTTCAGCGTTAGGCGCAACAGCCGAACGAATTGGCGAATACCCACGACCGGGCGAGACGTTGGAGAATGCTAGCGTAGTGTTGTGGAAACTGAGCGATTGACGTTCAATCCAACAAATGTGTGCAGGCGCGGTGATAAGCCTCGTAAAGTGTATTTCGAGCATATTCACTGGTGTGAATTTGCTTGGCCTCACCCCAGATAACGCCTGCATAACGCTGCAATAGTCGCTGTTCATCGCGGCTGTGCATCACCTCACCCATTTTACGGATGGTGTTCAGCATATGCACCATGACCATCAAATCTCCCCTGCCATAATGCAAAACCTGATCAAACGACAGGTGCATCAACCCGGCAAAGGTAACCACCTCGCTCACCAAACGCAGCCGTCCCTGATCGTCATACTGATAAGGGCTTGGCAGTTTCCGCAATGACGTCTTAGCCAATGCCTCTCCCAGATGATCAATGCAGGTCATGGCGGTAAACGGATCATTGATTGCGGCTGAGAGGGCGCGGGTTGCAATCGCCACTAGTTGAGAAAAGAGAAGCTCAATATCCTGCATTGGCGAGCGGTGCGGCGAAATATGGATTAATTCCTGAAATTTCTGATGCAGATCGGTGTCGGAATTCTCTGGCGGGTACGCGCGGCCGATAATACTTCCCTTGATGACGAAATGACCGGGACGGGCAAGCACTTGCAGCGTGACATCCCGCGTCTTCGCCAGTTCAACCAACTGCCGATATTCATTACCGATGATGTAGCCGGTGCCGCCGGCTAAAATCTCTCCACCACTTTGCTTTAAGAGATTCAGCGCGACTGCCGACGTTTGGCTGATTGCTGGAGGCAGTTCATCCGGGTCTTTTTCCAGACTGAGCGATTCAATATTGTGCAGCAGCGCCATGGTAATGTTGCCGATAATCGAGGTTGGGCGGATAGACACCGCCATATGATGAATGAAGTAAATCAGCGCCAGCACACAGCAAACGGCCAGGACAATAGAGCCTATGGCCGAGAAGCGCGGCATAAAGGGGACGTCAGTTCTTACAGCGAAGGCAACCAGTACCATCACGCAGAAAATGAAGGTGCCGGTATAAATACCGAATACTACCTGCGAGCCGCGATCACGGATAAAATTTCCGACGATGAGCGGGCCATACTGCTGGCTTCCAAGCGTGAGCACAACTAAATTCAGCGAAAATACCACACCCACGATGGTAGCAATAGACCCTGCCAGCACCGAGATCAGCGTAGCCCATGCAGAACCATCCAATGTAGACGGATCGCCAACCCCTTGCGCGAGGCTTATGTCATATGCGAAGTCAATCTGGATAGTGATAAGTGCGGCAACTGCGAAAATGAAGGTGATGAGGCCGGGAAGAAACCAGTAAGTAGAACGCAGGTCTTCGCTGGAAAGTTCGAGACGAGATCTTAGCAACCGCACAAAATCCCCCTTTTCAAGATCATACGGGAATCACCACGACACCCCCAGCCTATTTTGCTTACTTTTCAGCCCAATGCACAGCCATTGTGCCAAACATGAAGGTTTTATAGCTGACGTTCTGGAAACCGGCTTCGCGCATCAGCGCAGCAAGCTCATCCGGGGTTTTAAACTTCCGGGTGGATTCAGGCAGATATTGATACGCATCAGCATTGCCATTGATGATACGCCCAAGCGTGGGAATGCCATATTTGAGATAGCCGACGATGAACGGCTTGAGCAAGTTTTGCGGCGGCGGCGCAGTATCCAGCAGCACCAGCCTTCCCCCGGGTTTCAAGACTCGCATTTGTTCGCTAAAGGTGCGGGTGGTATCAATCACGTTACGCATCAGATAGCCAGCAGTGAGCGCGTCAAATGAGGCGTCGGGAAACGGCAGATTGAGCGCATCAGCACCGCTCCACAATACCTGATCGCCCATCGGCAGGGATTTACCCACCTGCATCATGCCCAACGAAAAATCGCCGCCAACGGCATAGATGTCCGGAGTCTGGCGCAGCGCCTCGAAGGCAATATCGCCAGTACCCGTCGCCAGATCGAGCAGATAATCGCCCGGTTTCAGGCCAGCTTTATCTAGCATGAAGCGCCGCCATTTCATATCTTGACCGGCGGTCATCACGCGATTCATCAGGTTATAGCGATCTGCAACCCGATCAAACATATTTTGAATGTAATCGGCGCGTTCTTTTCCTTGCAGTGTAGCCATGGAAGTCACATTTTCAGAGAGCGATAGAGGGATACGGCACGACGCGCGTATCCCCCGAGGAAATTAAACACTAGCGTTATAGGCTGGTCACCTCGACCCGCTGGGGGCTTTCAGCCTGATGCTGATGGCGTTCGCCCCAAGCCCGGAAATAGCGGAACACTTCACCCAAAATGAGCACTGAAGACGTGACCACAATGATCAGCAGCCAATCGGTCAGGCTGAGCGGTACTGTACGGAAAATATCGCCGCCAAACTGAACGATGGCAATCGTGCCGATAAGGATAGCAACAGCGATGATGCCAAACAAACGGTTCTGATTCAAACCTGCCAGCGCCGAACCGCTTCGCCCGAATGCACGCGCATTGAACAAATTCCAGAACTGAAGCATGACGAAAGTTGCATAGAACACGGTCAGTTCATACTCGGTCACAGCCCCGTCCTGCTGAATGAACACCAGAAATGCGCCTAGCAAGATGATGAAAGTCACGCCAAGCCCGAGGATTCGACGCGCCATCGGCGCACTGATGATGAAGTCGGTTGGCCTACGCGGTTTCTTCTTGAGAACATCGGGCATTGCCGGTTCAGTTGCCAGCGCCAGCGAAGCGAAGGTATCCATAATCAGGTTTACCCACAACATCTGGATCACCGTCAGCGGGAATTCGACACCAAGGAAGGGGCCAAGCAGCGCCAGACCCAGCGCCGCCACGTTAATCGTCAACTGGAACAGGATGAAGCGCTGGATATTCTGATAAAGAGAACGTCCCCACATCACCGCATTGATGATGCTGCCAAAGGAGTCATCCAGCAAGATAATATCGCTGGCTTCCTTGGCAATATCGGTGCCGCTGCCCATCGCTAGACCGACGTTAGCGTAGTTCAGTGCAGGCGCGTCATTAGTGCCGTCACCGGTGACGGCCACCACTTCGCCGGACGATTGCAGCAGCGTAACCAAACGCATCTTGTCATGAGGGCGCGCGCGGGACAGAATTTTGAGTTCACCAGCCGCAGCCCGCGCGATATCGTCATCCATCGCCGCAAATTCAGCGCCGCTCAACAATGCACCGGGGCGGCCATCATCGGTGCTTTCCCAGAGGTTGATCTGGCGGGCAATTTCTTTGGCAGTTTCTGCCGTATCACCGGTCACGACTTTGACCTGAATGCCAGCATCCCGGCAAGCGCGAACGGCGGCAGGCACTTCTGGTCGCACAGGGTCAGAGATCGCCACATACCCTAGCCAGATGAGATCATGAATCTGCGCGTCAAATTCGAAATCCAGCGCCGCGGCAACTGGCCTATAGGCGAAACCAAGCGTCCGCATCCCACGTTTTTGATAAGCAAGCAGCTGCTCTTCAATACCGATGCGATAGTCGTCTATCGGGGAAGCGCCATCTTCCAGTAAAACACTATCGCAGGCATCAAGGATGACTTCCGGCGCGCCCTTCACAAACAGCACCGGCGCGTGATAGGCATCGGATATACCAACCGTCGCCATGTACTTCAAATCAGCATCAAATGGCTTTTGCGCCAGCATAGTGGCTACGGAACGGACGCCGCTGTATTCCACGCCATGTTCATCCATCCACAGCAGCAGCGCACCTTCGGTGCCATCTCCCAGCGGTTTCACGGGCTGGCCCGGCACACGGCTGAGGTTAGCGGTGGTGTTCACAGCGAAAGACTCGGCAATCAAGCGCGCCGACTGTGTATCCATGGCTGCGGTCAGCGTTTCTTCCCCCAATGAAGGGAAGCTGGTTTCAGCCACACGCATCTGATTCAGGGTGAGCGTGCCGGTTTTATCAGAACAAATTACTGTCGCCGCGCCAACCGTTTCTGTCGCAGGCATACGGCGAACAAGATTGTTGGTAGCAGTCATACGACGCATGCTGTAAGCGAGGCTTAAAGTCACGCTCATGGGCAGGCCTTCTGGCACCGCCACCACGATAATCGTCACTGCGACCATGAAATAGCGCAGCAGCTGAATGCCAGCATCAGCGGCTATCCACTCTGACGGCTGTGAAGACAACACGCCTAGTAGAATGGCGGCGCCGATGCCGATAATAAACAGCGCGATACCGGCGACCAGCGGCTTCACCCAGCCCATCACCCCGCCCTGCTCTAGCAAACTCAAAGGTTTGCGAGGGTGGCCTATCAATTCAAAAGCGTCATAAACGATGGGCAGCCAGATGCGGCTGAGCGCCACCAGCGCGCTGACCGAAAGGATAGCGATAAATACCCAGTCATCGCCATGTACCGAGAGATCGCCCACCGCAGCGCCACGAATGACCAGCGCAATATAGGTGATCAAGGCGACGCTAAAGCCAACCACACCGATCAACTTGCTGAGACGCTCCAGTTGGATATTCAGCGGAGTTTGTTCGTCGGTATCTTCAGTGGCGGAGCGGGCAATTTCGCCAATATTAGTAGAATCGCCTACCGCGTTCATTTCAACGATGCCACGCCCGGCGGCGACCAGCGTGCTTCGAAACACGCGCTCTTCGTCCTGCCCGGCTTCGCCCCTGGTGACCAGCTTATTGACAGGCAAAGACTCGCCGGTGAGCAGAGCTTCATTGATCTGAAGCTGAACCGCTTCACGAACGACGCCATCTGCCGGGACTTCCTGCCCTTCTTCAAGCAGCACCATATCGCCTACCACGAGATCGCGGCGCGGCACGGTGAGATAAGCGCCGCCGCGAATCACGCTGACTGGAAGGTCATCGCTAGCCCGATTCAGCACATCAAATTCGCGTCGCGCGCGATATTCGTTGAAGAAGGCCAGCGAGGTAGACAGCAGAATAGCAAGGATGATGCCGATACCTTCGGCATAATGCCCGTCTACCATACCGACGGCGATGGTGATCACCGCCGCGATAATCAGAATACGGATAACAGGATCTTCAAACTTTTCGAGATAGAGCTTCCACCATGGATCACGTTTGGGCGGGGTCAAAACATTCGAACCGTGTGCTTGCCTGCTCGCTTCAACCTGTGCCGGCGTTAGCCCATGAAAAGGCGTTGTCTGAATCATTTTCACTTCAGGGACTGCCAATATCCTTCCCCTTTACATTACTTTCAATTGAAACAAAACGGAAACAAAAAAAACCTGCGGGGTATGGGAATTTTCCAATCATCATAATAGAAAAATTAAGAACTATTCCCCTAGATTTTGGGGGGAGTTGGAAAATGAAAACAATGGGTTTCTTACTTATCTCGCGAACCGACGTTCTTATATGGCGATAATAGACGATAACGCGGCAGGATTATGGGGGCGAGCCAATGGCTTACGCGAAAGCGAACGCGCCGGGGCGGAGACCCGGAATAGGCAATTTAGCGTTTACGAGATATTCGGGCGGGTCGCTTCAATGGCAACCCAGTCACCTTGCTGGCGGCGGCGCGTAGGGGTGAGGCCGGTCTTACGCAGCGCAGCCTCCACATCATCGGCTTGATCGTCAATGATGCCGCTGAAAATGGCACTGCCGCCAGGGCGCACAGTATCGCCTAAGTGCTGATCACACATGGCAATGATGATGCGCGCCAGAATATTGACCACGATCAGGTCAAACCGGCGGGCAGAAGTGATCACAGTTTCAAGGCTGCCTTCCTGCACGACGATACGTTCAGCAACCCCATTCTGGGCGATGTTCTCGATGGCAACGCCTACCGCCAGCGGGTCATTGTCCAGCGCCAGCACATGTGCTGCGCCAAGCTTGACCGCGCCAACCGCGAGGATGCCCGATCCGGTGCCGAGATCCAGCACCTGCACGCCGGGTACAACGAGGTCTTCGAGCGCCTCAAGGCAAAGCTGGGTGGTGGGATGAGTGCCGGTGCCGAAAGCCATGCCCGGATCGAGCGCAATCTCGACAGCATCCGGCGCGAGATCCATCTCAATCCAACGCGGGCGAATGACCACACGCCTGCCGATCTGCACAGGGTGATAATGCTGCTTCCAAGCTTCAGCCCAGTCTTGCTCATCAATCACGGTATACACCGGTTGAGGCATGGGGTACATCATATTCAAGTAGCGCAAGCCAGTTTCCAACTGCTCTTGCAAGGCGGACGCGCGCTCATCGGCGGGCAGGTAGGCGCGCACTGTTAGCCGGGCAGTTGGCACGGGATCGCCGTCGTCCAGCGTTTCGGGTGGAATGCCTTCATGCTCGATGGCAACGCCCTGATAGCCATAGCGGTTCAAGAGTTCGGCAGCAGCTTCTGCGGCCTCACCATCTACGCTAATTGAAACTTCAATCCACTGCGCCATGTACGCCTCAACAATACGATCTCAACTTCGTGGAATTATACACGGGCAAAGGCGATTAGCGGCGGCGAACATGGCAGTTTGTGGCGGAGATTAGACAGGGAAATCTATGCTGACTTCAGCGCAGCATAAAAATTAGAGGAAGCGATGACTATGCGGATGCAAAATGTAAGCGTCTTATTCGAAATTCCTCATTTCCCCAATCTTCGTTAACGTGATTCTTGTAATTGGTATGTAAACTAAACCCATTGTGATACAGCGGCGCGGATAATACGCGCCGTTTGTGTGGGCTGACATAATACATAAGGAGGGTGCGCAGGGTGAGCGAATATGAAACCCCTGTCAACGATGCCGCAGAAACCGACAGTGTAAATTCAGAGACTACCGCTACGGCCGAAGCGCCATCAAATGCTAATGACGATTTGACAGGCGGGCTTGAACAGGAGTTGGAACAGGTGAAAGCGCAGGCGCAGCAATATCTTGAGGGATGGCAGCGTGAGCGCGCTGAATTTGCCAAT
>JACSRP010000079.1 GCA_014879665.1 Anaerolineae bacterium
GCGCGTGAGCGCGGCACATCAAGCCCTCCGGCGCATGAGGAGCCAGCGTTTTAGCTGGCGACCACCTCAGCAAGGTCAACGCCACATACGTGCGTTACCCGACTGACAGCCCAACGTGTGAAACATACCGTTGTGGGCTGAGGTGGTTCGGCGTTGCAGAGCAACGCTGCGCTGCTGCGAGGCAGCGCTAATGGTCGTCCGACTGTAACTAACACATCTGTAAAATAAATCTGCAACGTGGACTTATTCATTGTATGATAGAGTAAATATAATCTGTCAGACCTTGAACAACCTGCGAATCGCCAAGCCAGCGATACTAAAAATTTATATAGCACGGACGATTACCCAGTAAATCTGGAAGATGATTTTCTTCGCTGATTTGAAGGAAAGAGTAATGACTATCGAACAAGTCTCTACGAGAGCCAACCCCAAACAGATCGAAGCTATTACCACAACTGAAGGCCCGTTACTGATTATTGCTGGACCAGGTTCGGGTAAGACATTCACCCTGGTTGAAAGATTAGTGTATCTAATCACGCAAAAGAATATGCGTCCAGAACAGTTGATGGTCGTAACTTTTACTGATAAAGCAGCCCAAGAACTAACTACCCGTATTTCAAACCGCTTGCACGAAATAAATATACGTTTCAATCTAAATGAAATGTATTTAGGGACTTTCCACTCAATCTGTTTACGCTGGCTTCAGGATTATCGGGAGTTCACGCGACTTAAGCGGAACTTCATGATGATGGACCAGTTTGATCAACAGTATTTTATGTATCAGAATCTCAATGAGTTTGACAGTATCGAAGGCATCGCACACATCACAGGTGATCCACGCACTCAAAGCGCGTGGCGGCGCAGCGAGAATCTTCTCAAATGGATCAACTCCGTAAGCGAGGAAGCACTTGATATTGATCATCTTATGGTCGCCGAGGACGAAGAAATCCGTGCTTTAGGAGAATGCGCCAAGCGTTATCAAGAACTCTTGGAGGAGGCTAACGCACTGGACTTCTCAACTATTCAATATGAGGCACTTAAGCTGCTGCGTGAACAACCCCATGTGAGAGACGAGTTACGTGCGAAAATCAATTACGTGATGGTGGATGAGTACCAGGATACAAATACCATTCAGGAACGCATTCTGCTTGAACTTGTGGGCAAAGAGAAACCAAATCTGTGCGTTGTCGGTGACGATGACCAAGGTCTCTATCGTTTTCGTGGTGCCACAATTAGAAACATACTTGAATTCAAAAGTAATTTTACTGAGGGTGAGTGCGGTCAAGTCTCTCTGACAGTTAACTATCGTTCCCATCGCGGCATCATTGATTTCTACAATCATTGGATGGTTGGTCAGCAGTGGACACATAACGGTAAAACCTTCCGATATAGCAAGAAGATAGTACCCCGTGATGAAGTATTCCCGGATGTTCCGCCAGTGATCAAAGTAGGTGCGAAAACCGACACTGCCTGGCACAAAGAGGTACTCGATTTCCTTTATGCTCTACGTGATGCTGGTCACTTAACTGACTGGAATCAAGTGGCTTTTCTGTTTCGCTCAGTGCGTAACGAGCAGGTACGGGGTTTAGCTTCTTTTTTGGAAGGTCATGAAATTCCAGTGTATTCCCCGCGTGCCAATCAGTTTTTTGACCGCGAAGAAGTGCGTTTGATGATTGGCGCACTGATCTTTCTGTTCCCACAGTTTCCGCAGGTCCGCAAGTGGAAAGCGGATGCGGAATTGGACATTTGGAAATACTACGACAACGAATGCTTTTCTGCCTTTGCTCAGGCTATGCGCCGACCAGAAAATGCTGATTTCCTGCGCTGGGCGCGGCAGAGAGCGCAAGTCCATCGCGTTCTAACCCAGAACACCGATTACGGATTTTCCGGTTTGTTCTATGAGATGCTGCGGTTCCCACTCTTCAGCCACTATCTTGATGAGGATTTACTCAAGAATGGGTTGTTAGACAGCCGCGCAATGCGTAACCTCGCGCTGTTCTCACAGATGCTCAACAAGTTTGAGTATCTGCATCATATTAGTGTTTTGACCCCGGAGTTTCTCGATAAGAACCTGCGCGATTTTTTCAATCAGTTCCTGCGCTTTCTGGAAGATGGTGGCATCAACGAATATGAGGATGAAGCGGAATATGCGCCCAGTGGTCATGTTTCCTTCCTGACCATTCATCAATCAAAAGGGTTAGAATTTCCGGTGGTCGTCGTCGGATCACTGAATGCAGTGCCGCGCAAGCAGTTCAGTGATCTGGATGTAAAACTCGAAACAGGTGGGTATCTGTCACGTCCACCGTTCGAGCCGCTGGAAAAAACCAAAGAATACGACTTTCGCCGATTGTATTACACTGCCTTTTCGCGGGCGCAGAATCTGCTTGTCCTAACGGCGAACGAAATTAGTGGGCATGGTCGAACACCCTCCGCGTATTTTGCCGACTACTATAACAATCTCCCCTATTGGCGCGATTCATCGGTTAATTTGAGTGCGTTGCATCTGGAATCGATTAAGGACATTCGCCTCAAACGGGAATATTCATTTACATCCCACATGACTGTATTTGAAAACTGCGCCGAGCAATACCGCTTTTATCGGGAGTTAGATTTCGCAGCAGTGCGTCGCAACCCGATTCTCTTCGGTACGCTCGTACATCAAACCATCGAGGATATTCACAAAACTGTGCTGCGCGGTGAAGAAGAACGTCTTTCAGAAGAGCAGGTGACTGCGTGGTTTGACACCAATTATGCCTATCTGACTAAACGTGAGCGCGTCTATCTCGCGCCTAATGTCAAAGATATTGCTCGAGGACATGTCCTGCGATACTACGAGCGTTACGCTGGATCATGGGAACATTTGCGCGAAGCTGAAGTGGATGTCTCACTGGTGAAGGATGAATACATTCTTGCGGGTAAAGTAGACTTAATCCGGGGGGATGGGGATACGGTCGAGTTGGTCGATTTCAAATCTGAGCGCAAGCTAGATGTCAATGATCCAAAAGATCGTGACAAACTGAATCAATACCGCCGTCAGCTTGAAGTGTATGCCCATATCGTAGAAGAGCGAACCGGGCTTAAAGTCAGCAAGACTCACCTGTATTATACTGGGGATTATTCCGGGAACCCGTTCATCAGCTTTCCCAAAGACCAACGCTCAATTGAGCAAACCATCCAAACATTCGATGGCATTGTTCAGCGGATTGAGGAAAAAGACTTCGCTATACCGGAACGTCCGGTCAAACTCTGCGAAGCCTGCGACATGCGCCACTATTGCGATGCCAAAAACTGGAATTTTAGGAGATCACAACAATGACGGATGCACCGCGTCAACAAGACCTCGGCTTACGGGAAACTGGACCGATTGAGAATGTGGAAGAATATAGTTTTGAGCCAATCAAAGGCTACCCCATGCTTCACTGGCGTGGAAAACGCCCATTCACATCAACGGTTTACTATCCGGCACAGAGGCGGGAAACCTACGGTGAAGCAGTAAATGGTTGGCGTAATAGACTTTATTGGGGTGACAACCTTCAAGTAATGAGTCATTTGGTTAAAGAGTTTCGAGGTGCAGTTCAATTAGTGTATATTGATCCACCTTTTGACTCAAAAGCAGACTATAAAAGGCAAATTGAGTTGCGAGGCAGAACTGCCTCCAATGATCGTACTGTTTTTGAAGAAAAACAGTACGAAGATATTTGGACAAATGACGAATATTTGCAGTTCATGTACGAACGGCTAATCCTCATAAGAGAGTTGCTTACCGATAATGGTAGTTTGTTTGTACATTGCGATTGGCATAAATCCCACCATTTACGTTGTATCCTTGATGAGATTTTTGGACCCGGACGATTTCAGAATGAAATTGTTTGGTACTACTACAATAAAATGCAGGGGAATATTAATCGATTCGCATCAAACCATGATGTAATACTCTGGTATTCAAAGGGCGAAAAACCCATTTTTCATAAAATTCAAGAAAAACGCGAAGAAGCTACAAAACAAATCAAACGTGTTTGGAGTAAAGAGAAAAAGAAACTTGTAAACGCAAAAGATGAGGATGGGCATGTCCTTTATATTGATGCCACCCATAGAACTGTTGATGATGTTTGGCGTATATCAATGTTACAACCCGCTGATCAAACAGAAAATTTAGGATATCCAACACAAAAACCCGAATCACTTGTTGAGCGCATAATCGCCGCAGCTTCGAACCCTGGTGATATAGTATTCGACAACTTTATGGGTAGTGGCACTACCCAAGCGGTAGCAACAAGACTTGGACGGAAGTTTTTGGGTGCTGACATAAATCTCGGAGCCGTGCAGATGACCACTCGTCGTCTGCTCACACTGAGGGAGAATTTGAAGACTGCCAATTTACCACTGGGATTTGTGGTTGAGGAAGATGAGCAAGAGTTTCCCACTACCTTCTATACAGGTTTCGAGGTATTCAACGTAAATCATTACGATGTTTTCCGAAATCCTGCCGAGGCAAAGGATTTACTCTTACAAGCCTTTGAAGTTAATCGTCTTCAACCAGGCAATTTATTCGATGGTGAGAAGGATGGGCGAATGGTGAAAGTGATGCCCATTACTCGTATTGCCACTCGTCAAGACCTCAATGAACTCATAAACGGGTTTGATTATAAAGCGTTCGAGCGTCGAAAATCAGAACACCCTACACGTCCAGTGGAGAAAATTACCCTAATATGTATGGGACACGAACCCGACCTCGCAAGTCAATTGCGTATGGAAGTAAGGCAAAATACAAGCGGCGCAGATATTGATGTAGAAGTTATGGACATTTTGCGCGACAAGCAAGACCTTCAATTTAAGCGCGATTCAGAGGCACGCATTGTTGTTCAGGATGGTCAACTTATCATCGAACGTTTCTATCCGATGAATTTGCTCTCGAAGTTAAGTATGGAAACCGAGAGTATGACCGACTGGCGCGAGTTGGTCGAGTCCATAATGATCGACTGGAATTATGATAGCGCTGTTCTTCAGCCAACGGTTCTTGATATTCCTGATGGTAATGAGTTGGTCGCTGGTCGCTATCCCATTCCTGATGATGCGGGAACAATTCGCGTCAAAATAACTGATCTGCTGTCAGAATCACTGGAAGTCGAGGTGCGCTATGGCTAGAAAGTCGCGCCAGGTCTCCATTGATTTTGCGTTTTTCAATCAGCTATGGGATTTCTACATACAGAACAAGGGGCGCATTCGTCAAAACTACCGTGAATTGAGCCGGAAGTATCTTGACTACAATGATGCCTCGAATGCAGGTGCATTTCTTCGGCAGCCGCAGTTTGAGGCACTGGAGATGTACATCTTCCTCAAAGAATTTCTGGACAATGAGCCGGTATACAAGTTGTTCAAGGAATGGTCGGATGGCGAAGGACGCTTTCAGGGGCGCGGCGTTGCACTAACCAGTCCTACTATGCAACGCGGGCTGTTTGATTCCTTTAGTACCGACCAGTATGAGGAAGTTTATCGCCATATGCGGTCTTACGCTCGAGCGTACCCAAACTATATTTTTGCGCTGACGATGGGTACAGGTAAGACAATCCTGATGGCAACATGTATCTTCTATGAGTTCATTCTCGCTAACAAGTTTCCTAAAGACTCAAAATACTGCCATAACGCGCTCGTGTTCGCGCCAGATCGGACGGTCTTGGAGGCGCTGCGCGAGATTCAGACATTTGACAAATCGCGTGTCGTTCCCCCTGAGTATGTAAACTGGCTGGATACGAATATCCGGTTTCACTTTCTTGATGAAGCTGGGACAACGCTGAATACGCTGGATCGCTCACGATTTAACCTCATCATCTCGAATACACAGAAGGTTATTCTAAAACGTCAGCACCGTGAAAAGACTCCTATGGAGTTATTGCTGGGCAGCGGAAAAGCGACCTTTGAGTCAGGTTCTGTCTATGACCAGTTCAGTGATCTCTACGAATCAACCGAACCGGAAGATGAGGCAGAATTATCGACGAATCAGCGTTTTGAAAAACTGCGTCGTCTTGGGCAGCTGGGCATTTATGTAGATGAGGCACACCATGCCTTTGGCGCTGATCTGGCAAAGGATATGGGGCTGCAAAGCACCAAAACAAGTTTACGTCTTACAATTGACCTGCTCGCCGCCAGTCTTGAGAAGGCAGGGACCCATGTGGTTGCCTGTTACAACTACACAGGAACACCCTATGTAGAGAATCAGATTTTGCCCGAAGTAGTCTATGCTTTCGGGCTTCAAGAATCGATTAGCAAGGGTTATCTCAAGAAAGTCCGCATTCACGGTTACACCAATCCCAAAAGTGTGGAGTTCGTTCGGATTGCTATTGCCGACTTTGTGGCGAACAACGATCTCAGCGCACGCCATGAGGGACTACTCCCTAAGCTCGCCTTTTTCGCAGGTACGATTGATGAATTAGATGGTGAATTACGCCCCGCAGTAGAAGCGGCGCTTGCCGAACATGGAATACCTGCCAGCCGTATTCTGGTCAATGTCGGCGATCCGAAATTGACAACCAACGAAGACATTCGTGAGTTCAATCGACTTGACACTCCGGGTTCGGAAAAGCAATTTATTCTGTTAGTCAATAAAGGGCGAGAGGGTTGGAACTGTCGCTCACTCTTTGGTGTAGCCCTGTATCGTAGACCAAAATCGAAAATCTTTGTCTTACAGGCATCTATGCGTTGTCTGCGTGCGATTGGTGATGCCCAACACACGGGTCACGTTTATCTCAGTGATGAGAATATACAAATTCTCGAAGATGAACTTCAGCAGAACTTCCGTGTTTCAATTGATGATGTGCAGAAGAGTGGGCAGGATCGTGAAGTTATCCGCGTGCATGTGAAAAAACCGGTTGAGAAAATCACTCTCCGGCGTATTAAGCGACTTTTTCAACTTCGAGAAAAGAAACCCGGAAAGAATTTCAGCCTGAAACTGGATGAAGCGCCTACTGATCAGTATCGGCTGCTCCACACGGTACGAGAAGGGTTAGCCGAGAATAGTCAGACAAGTCGGCCAGAAGATATATCATACCTGCGCCAACGCCGCACCTTCAGCGCACTTACACTAACTGCTGAAGTCTCCCGCTATTTGAACAAGCCGTGTCTGGAAATTGAAGACTTGCTGTTAGACACCGTAGAGGGCATGGAAACAATTCTTGATCGTGTAAACGAGTTCAATGAACTGCTCTACGATTGTGTAATTCCTAACCTGTTCAATGAACTCTATGAAATAGACGAATTTGAAAAGAAGGAAGAATACAAAGTCGATCTGGTAAAAGTACCCGATGCAGGCTTCTATGAACTCAGCGCCAGAAGTGATTTGATTGTACGAGAAGCGGACACGGGCACAAGTGCAGCTAAAAGTTTCCATCTCGATGCCTATTGCTTCGACTCAAATCCAGAACGGCAGCTATTCTGGGATTTGCTGCGTGATGGTCGGGTTAAGAAGGTGTACTTCACAGGTATGCTCACGCATGGTCAGTCTGACTTTTTTGTCCAATATATCGACCCCGAATCTCATGCGATTCGTAGTTATTACCCCGATTTTCTCGTATTGAAGGATGATGAAACCTATATCATGGTGGAGGTCAAAGGGGATCATCAGGTTGATGAACCAGTTGTGCGTGCGAAACGAGAATTTGCTGAACAGACAGCGGGCGCAAGCGGTATGACCTATCGAATGGTCAAAGGGACTGATGCCGCTGCTGGACGTTATGAACTGGTGCTAAATCCAGATGCCATCGAATCCGAACAGCAGCTACTTTCCTAAGAGCAGTGTTGGCAAATTATTGGGAGGGAAGATTACTTAATGGCACATATGTACCCATCGCGGCTCGACTCGAACACCAGTAGCCCGGCTGAGAAGAGGTTGTTTCCGATTTTCCGTGAGCATTTGAGCGACGATTTCACCGTTTTTCATGGACCAGCGCTGCAAGTTACGCGCAAGTCTGGTGGTATTGATGATCGTGAGATCGACTTCTTGGTCGCACATGCAACCTACGGTCTCCTGGCAATTGAGGTTAAAGGTGGGCAGATCACCATCGATGGGAAGAATAAACGGTGGCTACAAAATGGCAAACTACTGAGAAAATCGCCTATTCAGCAGGTAAAAACAGCAACCTACGATTTTCACGACTATTTGCAGCGTGAAAAGGAAACTCGCAGTTTTAACTACCCGACCTGGTATGCCGTATGCTTCCCTGACGTGGACGTGAAGGGAGACCTCGCCCCTGATGCACCGCGCCAAATCATATTAGATAAACGGGATGTAATGCCTGCACAGATCACTGCTGCGATTGAAGCCATTTTCAAGCATTACCAACGTTCTGCTGTGACTGGTCCTGGTACACTGGGCATAACCGCCTTGGTGAAGAAGTTAGTGCCGAGTCATGTATTGCGTTCTCTGCTATCGAAGGATTTTGAGACAGAGGACGAGCAGATCAAAGCCCTGACTGAGGAGCAATTCGATGTCCTTGATGAGTCTGAGAGAGCAATGCGTCTGCTCGTAACAGGTTGTGCAGGTTCCGGCAAAACCCTCCTCGCACTAGAAAAAGTTCGGCGCTTGCTAGGGCTAGGTCAAAACGTACTCTTCACTTGCTATAATCGTCAGTTAGCCCAATGGCTCCAACAACTCATTCCTACCAGTGAACACCTAAAGATAACCACCTTTCATAGCTTATGCATGGAGCTGTCTAAGCAAGCAGGTCGCACCTTGGGTGAGTATGATGAGAAGTTGTCGGCTACGGGTATCATGAGTAACGACTATTATGATGCCGTTCTGCCTAACGCATTGCATGAGGCGATTGACAAAATATCAACGCGATATGATGCAATCGTTGTAGATGAGGGGCAAGATTTTCATCGTACATACTGGCAACCTTTGCTGGCGCTACTCCGTGACCCTGACAGGGGAACATTCTATATCTTCAGCGACGAGAACCAGCGATTATTTAGCCGTGATGAACTGCCGTTCACCCAACCAACCAAGCATTTGAGCCGTAATTTAAGAAGCACGAGGGAAATCGGCGATGTAGTTGGACGCTATCATACAGGTAAATCACGCTACAAGGCAGAAGGACCGATTGCCAAAAGAGATATTGAAATTGTTGATCCACGTCAATACAACAGTCTTGAACAGGCGGTAGAAAAAGTCATTGATGGACTTATCGATCAGGGAGTCAAATCCTCACAGATTATTGTTTTGACACCCCTTAATGAGAAAAGCTACTGGCAGGATGGTAAAAAGGCGGGGAAGTATCTATTAGTTCGTGACGCATTTACGGAGGGAAATCAAATCCGGGTTGAAACAGTGTATGCCTTTAAGGGTTTAGAGCGTCCTGTTGTCATCCTGACCGAAATTGACCGCCACACACCAACAGAATTAGATAGCCTCCTGTACGTTGCCTTGTCGCGTGCGCGTAACCACCTCATTGTTCTGGGTGATCTCCCTGGGCCATCAAAAACTACATTGCCTTAAACTAGTAGGAACGAGATAACTATATGACGATCAATCACAAAAATCGCTCGTTCCAAGAATATTATGCTAGAACCATTGGTGTAGACAACCAGGGGTTTAAGCTAGTGTTGGGCGGCACGGGGCTGGGAAAAACAAGTGGCATTGTTGACTTACTTTCAACCGGCGAGGTTTCTCGGAAGGTTGTCTATTGTGCAAATCGTATCCAACTGCTCGACGAAATGGCACAATCCCTGACTGCGCGGTTTGGAGCAGATTTTGTAGTCGTTTTGCCGAATGATACTGAAGTGGTTTATGCCGCTATCAAACCTCCATATAGAACACAATTATATGACCTGCTGGATGACAAGCTGGTCGAAAAATATGTTAAAGCAGGTCGTCAGCAAATAAAGGAAATCAGACGTACAGTGGAGGTTCTGGCTCGGCAAATTGATCGTGGGATCAGGAGTGCAGACCTCAACAGTATTCAAACTCGTTCTGTTCTCTATTTCTTTCGTGGCATTCTTGGTGAAGCAGCGCGCAAAAAAGAGTCTCAAGCCGATCATATTCGTCTGCTAGATCATCCAATTGTTCAGCTTCTTTTCCCGTTTGTCGCGTTTAAGCGTAGGGACGAAGCACGGGTTCTCTTGGTGACGGTACAAAAAGGATTTAGGCGTTTTTTTGACGGAAGCAAAGGCACCAGTCTCCCAGAGCTAAAAGGTAAAGAAGCTAATTTCATCATTTTCTTGGACGAGTTTGATTTTCTTGAACCGGACTTAATCGACTTGATTTGCAGTTCACCGCAAATCGAAGCCCCTTTCGATTTTGTTGAGGCGTTTTATCGAGAGATGACGCGCCACAAACTCCCAAAAGAAGACTATCCAGAACAAACCCGGATACGCAAAATAACGGAGCTTGTTGAAACAGAGTTGCAAGACAACGGGATCGACTTTCCAAATATTAATCAATTTACGAGCCTAAATGAGCGACGTGAGCCTGCCATTTTTCAAACAAGTCGTACACATATCAACGCGAAACTCTATATCAAGCCAGGTATTCGCTCATTTGAAATCGTGACCACTGCTGGACCCGACACTTACAATGCACTTCGCGTGTTTGACACGATTCATGATGTTACACGCCGGATTTTGTATTTGTATAAGGAACTTCAAGCTCAATATCCGCGCTTCTATCGAGAATTGCTGCGCCAGTGTTATGAAAATACGGTTTTTCAGAGCCAGATTGAGCGAATAGTTCTTACTGGAACAACCGACCATCATGAATATCACACAGAGTTCGACGCGCTTCTCAATGAAGGGTATGGGCTTTACGAGATCGAAAGATTAGGTCAGGAATCAGATGAAGAAGAAGTTAAGTTTCGCCATTATTCAATTTACACTACGCCTGAAAGAATGCTTTTAGAGCTTGCAACGAATAACTTGGTTTTTGGCTTGTCAGCTACAGCCGATATTCCTCGAACAGTTCGCAATTTTCACTTGGACTGGCTAAGGCAACAACCAAACATACATGTGTATGAGGTTGACAGAGAAGATCGGGATATTATCCGCGATTTGAATGCTCGGAAATTAAGAGAACGTGGAAATGCACAGCTTGTGATCCGGCGCGTTACGCCATTTGATCCTACGATTGAGGGACACAATTCAGTCAAAGGCTTTATGGAAGCACTCCGCCGAAGCGGACGATACAAAAACAACCTTGATGCTGATGAGACAGATGCGCAGAAATATCGTCTGGCACGTGTTGAAAACTTTTTCAAGACACTTTTATGGATTACCTCATCTAGCGAAATACAGAACGATGCACATTTAATGTTCTATCTGACATTTCGGGAAATCGAAGACATCCTTCGCAATGATACAGGCTACTTGTTCGAAGCGACACGTTTACAAAACAGCCCTAAGCTCTTCAATGCCTATGAGGTCCTCTTCAGCGGCATCAAATTTATTGTGGTGTTCTACAATGCCGAACTTGCCAAGAATGTACGAACTAATCCTGAGCATTTGGCATTTTACAATGAGCTATTTTGGCGAGGGCATCCTGTAATCGTAGTTACCCAATATTCATCGGCAGGAAACGGTGTCAATCTTCAATACGAACCTTTTGTCGCTGCAAAAAAGACCGACTTCGGTCATATTCATCTCATGGACGTTCCCCACTTCTTCTTCGAACGATGGGAATATGGAGAGACTGATACAGCAAATGTTGTACGTATTAAGAAAAATATCTGGTATGCAGCCAAATTATATAGCGAAGGCACAATAACACGTAGCAGGTTCGAGGGTGTTCTGTCTAATCTCAGAGATGCGAGTCTGAATACTCGATATCGAAAAGATATCAGCACGACTTCTGACGCTATCCTGAATCAAATTGCTACACTTATACAGGCATTGGGACGCATTGAGCGTGTATGGGAACCAGTTCCATCACAGACTGTGACGATGAGCGATGATGTGTTTGAGGTATTCCAAAAATTTGTGCTTGATTTAGAGTTTGAAGAAATAAGAAATAATCGGAATGCGATTATCTCAAATAATTTACGGCAGCTCTTGGAGCAAGTTCAAACGATTTCTGTGCAGGAACACCGCGCAAATGAACGACGAGCCATTAGGACGCTCATTAATGCAGATGAAAGATCCATTCGAGCGATAGACAATCTACTGTCGCGCTTGCAGGATTTGCGAAAAAATGGCAAAGATATCGAAGCACGCCAAGATTGGGCAGCTATCCGTCAGGCCGTATTAAGACTGGACTTCGACTCTTCAGTCCTAAGCGCATATCAGTGCGTGTTTCCACTACCGTATTATGCGGAAGGTAAGTTATCCATCGCAAAAGAGAGTCTGAAACTATATCCACCCGGGACAAGGGCTTCGCACATCCAAGAATTTGACCTGAACAGCATATATGGTTTGGTTCGACAAAATGAACTTATTCAAGAGCATTTCACTCTTCATCAGTTTCCGCTCGTTTTCCCATCCAGCTCCAGCAAGTGCATTACATTGTCATGCTTCCAGTCGATTCTAGCAGGGGCAATCGGAGAAGAAGCGATCTCAGCAATCCTACAATTCTGTGGAATTACTTTAGAACCAGTGCCAGATGCCTTGTTCGAAACAATAGATCTTAAAATTTTATCGCACCCATGGTACATCGACTGTAAAAATTATAATGAGCGAACCATGGACAATTTTCGACTAGGTGCAGATGATCCAGCTTGGCATTTCAAATTAAACGAAGAAAGTTTCAAACAACATGCAAGGCGTAAACTCAAGGCTATAGCTCAGTATCACAGCGAAGCTACCGACAGCAAGCTCATTTACATAAATCTCTTTGGGGATAGAGATCGTTTCACAGGCCATTTCAACTTTGATGATTCAGGCAATGTTCAGCGTGTCAAGGATTTTGAAACGGCTTCACTTATTGTAGTTCAGGGAATTTTGCAGAGGCGTTCGCCTAATTCCTTCCACCCCGACTTTGAATACTTTATGAATGATTTCCAGCAGAAGGTGTAACTCGCGCGATGAACGAACCCAAAACGATGCGGACAACAACATTAGAAATCGAACGTCCAACTGATTTCAGCATTCTTGAGCGTGAGTTCCGTCTTGTCTACTACCAACTGCCTTCTAGTTATGTAAAAGCACCTAAGAAGTCGCATAAATATCAAAAACTGCATATTCAACTCAAGAACCAGCTTCAGCAACCCTATAAAACTTATGACTATGCCATCATTAATGAGGAGACGGTTCCGGTTGTCTATGTCCTCTATCGTCGGAGTGACATTGCAAATCTTGACGAGCAGCCCAAGGAGCTTAAATGGTCAACTCAAAAAATGCAGCCTGTCGACATTGAGTTCGATCATATTCCATTCCATATTCTCATTAAACTCCTACAGGCGGATTACTTTCGTGGTGATCATGAGCGCACGTTCGTAAGCCAAGGCGACTTTTTTATCCTTGCAAAGCATGGGCGCGAAGGCAATGGGGCTGTCTGTCTACTTATTGAAGTTAAAGGTGATCGGCGTAATACAGACGATATGACGATTCAGGCTTTTCAGGTTACCGGTAGCGCGCGGAAGTTCGTTAAAATTACAGATCCAAATGACCCAAAGCAGTTGCCAAAAGATAGCGAAAAAACGACCCCGTACTTTCGGCGAGAAACCCGTCAAACAGAAATCATTTTCAGTCAAGTCAAACAAAAGGAGTTTGCTGAATTCATTGAAGCGAGACGACCATTGTTCAAGATCAAACGCAGGAAAGATAAAAAACCCAGCTTGCCTTACCATGATCAGCTTAATCTATTTGTTTCCCGAGGTGGCATACTCTACACTTTTATTGAGAACTTTTGTGAGTATCTGGGTGAAAAAGGTTTAGTGGCAAAGCCCAAATTTCGAACACTGTCCAAATTTTCTGCCGATCAAGATTATGCGAATTTGCCTATTTCCGAATTAGGCAAGATTCATATTTTTGACAATCGAATTGATAAGAGTCCACAGCAGCTTGAAGACTTTCTTGTCTTACTAAACGGATGGTTGAAAGAAGAAAGCTATCAAGTTGATCTTGAACTTGTGTCTTCAATCGCAGATGCATCTCGGATTCCAACATTGTTGCTGCAAGACCACGATAAAAAGGATTTTGCCAAAGGTGGTCGTTTTTTTGAGCAAGGTGTAACAAATGATCCCAAACAAGCTATCTATAGTGATCCTAAATACCAAAACACACCAAAGCAATCTCTAAACATTGCGACTGAGGTTGATCTGAAAGCGAGAAAACTACGTATCCATGTTGCGCTCAACCAGTTACTTCTTAAAGATTTAATTATGAATGGGCGTTCCGTTAATGGTATCCTTCCAGGATTTTCTTCCCCAGAAGATAATCCAAAGCAGCTTTCTCTTTTTCCCGATTTTGATCCTACTCCACTTCGGGATTATGTCTTTGTTCGCAGAAAAACACACGATGGCGAATCTCGCACTACACTTGTGCATTTCCACAATGACCACCTGCAATTTATCGATGTATCTGATGATTTTGAGATGTTGTATCAAGTTTGTGAGAGCATGAATCTCGATTGGAACGAGATTTACTTAGAGCTACATAGAATCAATTTCCGAGTGAAGAATGGGGTTATTGATGAAGGTAAGGAACTGAAACGCTTCGACCTTGTGCTGAGTAACGGACAAGCACTGGTGATCGAAGACATACACGAAACTGTGCTTTATGAATATACCAAAATGGATGAGCGACAGAAATGGCTAATTGAGCCAATTCCATTGGATGAATTTCGCTTGCTGGAACGCGCCAGACCTAAGAATCAAGCGCAATATAAGCAGTTTCAGCGATTTGAAGCTTTTCTGGACGAACTTGCTGAAGAACTCCCGTATGGTCGCATTTCCTTTAGAGATCTTACCGAAGGTGAGTTTGGTGTGAGGATAGGCGAAATCTTTGAATTACCGAAGAACGACAAGGATAAATTCAAATTCGGAAATTTCAAAATGATCTATCAACAACCAGAGTTAAATATGTTTCTGAGTGATAAGGCTACGTCACTACATACATATCAAGGAATTTGGTACGATGTTGACAATAGGTATCTTGTTGGAGAGCCTGACGGAATCAAGCGAAAGCAAGCAACCGCTAACCTGATTCGGCAATTTACAGTATTGGTAGGCCACCTGGATGTGGATATTAAGTCGTTGCTTTCAACAACCGGCGTTCAGTTCATTCGGCCCAAGCGTTACACAGTATATCCGTACTTTTTCAATTTGATTGATATGTTTGTTGAGTCAACGTGATGACACTCAAACGCTTCTAATGAGAAAAGAGGGTAATGCACATCGCATCACCCTCATGACGATCATTTTCGCTTAGAACGGAATGTCTTCCCCGCTCTCCAAGTCGTCGCTTTCCAGCCGATCCAGCAGCACCAGGCGATTCGCATCCAAGTCCAGACTTGCCTGCGGTGCGCCACTCTGGTCAACCCATGCGCTTGGACGCAGCCACTCCGTCGTCACCTGCACCAGCGAGCCTTTCTTGACGTACTGCGCGGCGACATCGGCGAGCTTATTCCAGCAGTTCACACGCAGCCATAGAGTCTGCTTCTTGCCGCCGCCGTTCTTGCGATTGACCGCTACACTGAAGCTGGCTACCTGCTGTTCACCAACGGTCTTCACCTGCGGATCACTGCCCACGAACCCGGTCACCTGAATGTTGATGCTCGTACCCATGATGTGTACTCCTTCGCGCTGTGCGCTTTGTTGTCCATCGACCCTGTGCCGATTTCTGACCAAAGCACAGCAGGTGCAGACAGGCTGCCTTCACCTGTAAGGCGCTACCCGTTTTTGTTGAGTGCAACGGCACAAGCCAGACAAAAACGGGTGAAGCGAAGTCCAACGGACTTTGAAGGCTGCCGCACCTGCTAGACTGGTCAGCGACTCAATCGGCATGGTTTGGGTCAGATGGCACGCGCCAGCAGCGAAAAGGCATCACACGGGAACGACAGCATCACAGGGGTAGGCTAAGCCAGCGAACGGTCAAAGGTGGTGTGGCACAGGTATCCGCTTTGTCGTGGCTGGAGAGAACGCGGTCAGGCGCATACAGACCAGCGGTGTGAACCGTCAAAACAGACGATGATGCGGGCAGCAAGAAAGACGCGACAGGTGATACGGTTTGCGTCAGCGGGGATTGTCAGGCAAAGCCGTAGACATGGATAGCGCGAACGACGGGCATGAATCGGGTGGAACGAACCGGGAACGGGAATACCGTCTGCGAGGATGCAAGGCAATCAGTGGGGTGAAAGCGGCGCTGCTGGTGTCTCAGCGACGGTCATGCTCATCGGGGAAGTAGGTCGCTTTGAAGTTGAACATGGCAGGCGTGTCGCTTTCGCGTATCCCTTCATACAATGCCCCGGTGATGCGTCGCAGCCCGGATTGCAGCTTCTCGCGGATATAGGACAGATTACCGTGAATGAGTAGTTGCACTGCCGCCTGCACCAGATAGTCGGCAGCCGCCAGCAAGTCGTAAGCCATCCGTCCGCGCCAGCCATGTACCCCATTGGCGCAGGAGACCGATGCCCGCATCGTATCGGTGGTTTCATAGGCTTTCAACAGTGCCTTCGCTGTGCCCTCAAAATCATCAGCGCGGGTGTCCTTCACCTGCTGAAAAAGCAGCAAGTAGGTGTAAATTGCGTCAATGGTCGGGATCGTGACTGCATTCTGTCCGCAGAAGGTCGCCAGTTTGAGCCATGCCAGTTCGTAGTGCGGGTGCTGGCAAAGGGCTAAAGCCGTGTCCGTGACCAGGTTTATCGCGTCAGCGGTCCGTTCGCTGTCCCGACTTGTCCGCAAATCGGCGGCAAGCATGACTGCAATGGCGGTGTATTGCCCGTTGTCGAACAGGCGATTGTAACGATTCAATGCCTGCTGGGTGGTGGTTTCAGTTGTGTTCATCGTATATCCTCTCCTCATGGGTTTATTAGAAACAAAAAGCGCCTCTGGGTGAGGCGCGGTCTTACATCGTCCAGCGGGTGAGCGTTCGCAGAGTGCGGCTATCTGTCGGGGCTTGATTCACCTGTTCCAACACGGCATGGAGGGACAATCGCACCCGCTCATAAAGCTGGTAGTGCGCGTCGTCATAGGGCAGCACCCATGTCCCAGTGGGGATAACCGCCGCGCTGCGGTCACTGCCGCCACGTCGATATTGAACAGGGAAGACAAAAGGGACATCGCGTTCCGGTTTCCAGCCCGTGAGCTGCACCAGCGGCAAAAAACGCTCGTCAGCGGGCAGCGTCCAATCGGCACGTAGGATGCCATCGAGATGTTGTGCCAGATAGAGACGTTTCACCGACAGTCCGGTATGGGTGTCACCAAACGGCAGGCGTGTCACTTTCACCAGCAAGACAGCCTTCCAATCCAGTTGCGTACAATCGTAGTTCATGCAATTATCCTTTTGTGGTCGCGCACAGCGATGAGCGTGCTTTCCGGCAGCAGTTCCGGTTTGAGGTCACTGAGCCAGAAGTCCTTGCGGAAGCTGTAACCCGTCACGGCTTCGATACGACAGTATTCCCGGTAAGTGGCGGGGTTGTGGGTCGCACCGTTAATGAGGTCATTCAGGCTTGCCAGTACACACAGGGCGCAGGACAGGCGGTGATTGCCCAGGCTGTACGCTTCGTGATGGATGTTCCCATGCTGACGAATGCAGTCCCACACATCGGTTTCTGTCCACTCGTGGATCGGCAGCCAGTCGTAAACAAAACGCCCCTTCGTCGGGGCACTGGTGTCGGTGCGGAGGCTGAATGTAGGTCGCCTGGCGCGGGTCTGGCTTTCCTGAGCGCGTAAGCCCATCGCACAGATCACATTACCCGACGGAAACAGCCTGCGAAGTTCGCGTGAAATCGGACCGCGTTTCAAATCCGCTGTACAGTATCTCATCTGGGCAGACGGCCAGCACGGGCGCGAGGGGTCTTTGTAGTAACGCTGCCAGATACGGTCAATCAAATCGCCATGTGTCCAACGCACAACATAGAGCGGCACACCCTTGCGCTCGGCGAGATTCTGCACGTAGCCCGGTGTCTGCTGCCACTCGACCCGCGACCCCAGATCGGCATGAATCATGACCACATCCCCCGACCAGCCTTCCATCTGACGACGCTCAAGCAGGTGGTGGCACATGGCATCGGAGTCCTTGCCGCCGGAGACACTCAGCACCAGCGCCGCGCCATCGCGCAGCAGTTGAACTGGATCAGGATTGGGTCGTTCGTCTAACTGAAAGAGAAGAAGCTGGTATGACATACGCTCACGCCTCCTGAAACCAGATGCCGCTGAAGCGCTGGATGTCGCTGTTGTCCAGAAACCGTACCCAGCAGGTATGAATACCGATACTGTACGGACGCACGTTGTCGCACAGCGGATAGGCAACCACGATACATTTCCGGCGTGGATTGATGGCGGACAGTCCCACAATATGCCCAACAGAACCGGGTTTGGGCAACTTCGAGTGGTGAAAGTTTTGACGCTGACTTTTGAGCATGGTCACACCTCCACCTGTAAATACGGCAGCAGCTCATCACGGCAGATCGGCAGACTGCGGACGCTCATACCGTCGGCGCTGACGTAAGACACGAAGGAATGGATGGGCTGGCGGTGCAGCAGTTTGTAGACGTACTGGGAGGCGATGGTCGCCATCCAGTCGTTGATGAGTAAATCCTGCTCACGCGCTGCCACCAATTCGGCGCAGGAACGCTCCGGTTCGGGCTGTGGCTTTGCCTCTGGTTCGGGTTCGAGCAGCGTCGGGAACAGCAATCCGGCATTGGGCAGATAGGCATATCTGCTATTCTGTCCGTCGATGTAGCGCAGCGCGGTTTCATGGTTGCTCGTATTCCCGATAACGACCTGACCGGCGTTGAAGTGATTGCCCGCATCCACCCAAACCGCGCCATTGGCTTTTGCCAGTTCGCGCCGTGCCAGGTGGTTATCCACTGCCCCGACAATTAGATTGCCCCAGCGTTCAAAGTGCTTTTCGGCATTCACCGGCTGGTTGATGGCAATGATGTCTAAGCCTAAAGCCATGTTAAAGCGCCGCATCAGGACATGCGCCTTCGGCTGTCCGACATCAGCTTCGGTGTACAACTGCCGCCCGACGTTCTTCTGTTCCACTTTATCAGGGTCAATCAGGACGATCTGCGGTGTGTGCAGCCGCGCCGCTTTCATGTCATATACCATGCGGGCGAGAGAACGCGCAATCTGCGCTCCGGTTCCACCCAGCCCAACGACGGTAACAGTCTGGATGTGCGTTTTCGGATCGAAGGTATTGAGGGTGGTCATTTTTCATCTCCCAGCACCTGCGCCAGCGTTTTCTTGACCGGCAGCAGGTCAGACTTCGGATAGGCGCGTGCCTTCCGTCCTTCCAGCGCAATCAACATCTGGCGGATGTCAGAGGCATGGGATTTGCTCTTGCCGCCCACGCCATGATCGTTGAAGCGTGAACCGAGCAGCACCGCCCAATCTTCTGCCAGCGTCGTATTCTGGAGTGCGGTGTCCGTCACGCGCTGTACCGTTCCCCAGCAGATATTCCCGCTGGTAAACACGTTCGGCAGCGGCGCGTGAAACAGCGGTTCATAGAGAGTAGTGGGACGCTTTTTGACGGCATACACACCGTACTGCGGGTTCTTGTCTTCCGCCGTGACCCGGATCAGCAGCAGTCCCGGCAGCGGCACACGCAGCGCCGTTTCCGACCCATCGAGATACAGCCCGGTCTTCTGCGGTGGACGGTATTCGACCACGACTTTCTTCACACCTTCCTGACGAACGAGGAGTGTGTTGTCAGACAGCAGCCCGGTATCGAAGCGCACTTTGGCAGACAGCGCCAGCGCTACCTGTGCCGGGTCTACCGGATGTTCACTCACTTTATCGCCGTCACGCTTATGCAGCATCACGCCGAAGCTGTAAAAGCTCAGGATCAGCGACGGCTGCTCCATCACCGCCTGCGAGAGTAACCGTCCACTCCAATCGGATGCGGGGTTCATCTTGTTTTCCTTTCATTTTTGCCAGGGCTTTATAGGTGCGCTGGATATTGGCTTCCAGCGCGGCGAAGAGAATAGGGTTTGCTTCGAGCAATGTCAGACCGGCGCTCACATCCCCCATGATGCCATTGGCTTCTTCGATCAGTTCAATGGCAAACGCCAGATCGTTTTCGTCCCACGTCAGCGACGGGATTTCAGCTAGCGACTCGTCATCGAAATCAATCAGGGTGTTGCCAGAGCAGGAGAACAACCACGCCAGCGCCCAACCGACCTGCTTTAAGCCTGCATCGTCCTGCTGCACCAGACTGTCGGCGATCACCCGCCCGGCGGTGTAGGCGCAGTCGGGGACTTCGACGTTGTAATGTCCCGGTTCAGGGCGAATGCCGAACAGGTCAACCAGCGGCAGGAGATCGGAACGGGCTGCATACAGGTCGGGATCGGATAGTTCGATGCCGCAGGCGGTCAGCGGGATGCCGTAACCCAGAAATTCGAGATTGTCGAGCGGGAGACCACGCTGGCTGATTTCACCACAGATGAAGCTGTCCAGTTCTTTTTCGGTTGCGCCGGAACGGATGCGTTCTACCGCCCCTGCGTAGATGTCGGGAAACGCGCTGCGGGTGATGCACAGCGCCAGTCCCACGCCATCGCCTTCGTCGTACACGTCGTCATCGCTTGTCTCCCAGAGCGGATCAAGCCAGGCAACAGCGTTGGCGAGTGCCAACAGTGGGTCATCCAACATCGCCGCTGCCAGCAGTCCAAAAGTATCGAGTAAGTCACTCATCCCAGAGGGATTTCCTTCGGTCATAGCCCGTACTCCAAAATTGAGAAAGCGGTCAGGGGGACGGGCGTGAGCTTCGCCAACTGCTGCGCTGCCCGGCGGCAGCGTTCGGTATAACCAACGATTTCAGTCACAGCTTCGGCGATAGTTTCACGCGCGATGCCTATCTGTCCGCCCTCAAGCTGCGGGAAAAACTGCCCGTGAGGACGGCGCTCCCTCAGAAGCACCATCCCCTTGAGTTCGACAGGTGGCAGACCTGCCAGGCAGTCCCGCAGGCTGTCAATCGTCAAGCCTGCGTCAAACATGGCAGTTACCCTTTACGTCCGGGCTGCGGCAGGAACTCGACCACCTTCTGCCCGTCCTCGGTGGTCACTTCACGGATGGTGGCATTGGCGATTTCGGGATAAGTCGCCTTGAGCAGGCTGCGGATGGCTTCGTTGTCCAATCCGCGCATGGACTCGTCTTCCACGATGCGAACCGCGCCGGTCTTGAAGATACGGGGTTGGGAGTTGTTCTGGTCAGACATGATGTTGCTTTCCTTTCAATGGAATAGGTGGATTTGAAATGGATTGAGGGAATGGAGCAGGTATTACTCGTCGGCAGCATCGTCCGGGTGATGCCCATTCGCGCTGAAGGTCTTCCCGTTGAGGGATGGTATTGCCATGAGCAGCGGTTCAGTTTCAATGCCGTCGTCCTCTACTTCGACAGCATCACTTTCAACATCCTCAACGTTTTTCGGTACATCCGCAGTGCCGCCCACTTGCACGAAATCTTCCAGTGTGAACAGGCTCATTTCACGCTCCGACAGGTGCTTCATCTTCTTCATCGTCACGTACACGTCGTCGATGCGAATGGGCGAAGCGCCATCCCAGAGCTTGCCGTCGATGAGCTTCCCGGCAATCACCACTGCCTGACGATAAGCCGCCGCATCGGTTTCGCCACCGATGATTTTCAGGTGGCTGATCTTGACCGCCAGCGTGCCTTTCTTGAGCGGGATGTCGATGGTCGGTTCTTCTTCGACGACAACAGGTTCCGCTGCCACTTTCCCTTTCGCCTTCGCTTTCGGTTCAGCTTTGGGCGCTTCGGGGATAACGGGCGGTTCGGCTTCCACAGCCGCCAGCGAGAGATATGCCTCCTTGATCGCCGTCGTCATATCCTCCAGCACGATGTAGGTGAACTGCCGGACGTGTGCCAGATCGCCGCGCTGAATCAGCAGCGTCGCGGTGGCGCGTTCGAGTGGGATGCCGCCCTCGGACGGTGTGGGCAGTGTCAGCGTGATGACTGTCGGCGGTGGTCCCTGTTTTGTGCTTTGTTTCTTGTCAGACATAACAGTTTTATCCTTTCGCTTTAGCGATATACGCCGCCATAAGTGGCAGCGTCGATACCCAGAATGGAACAGAGGTCGGTCAGCCGCAGCGTGCCATGTCGCCCATGACAGCGCCCGCAGCCGATGACAGGATTGAAAAAGAAATGTGCGCCCGGACTGTCACGGGCATGACCGCAGGGACACAGGGCTGCCAGCCAGTCACTCCGCCGCTGCTCTCGCGCCGCGTAGTCGCGGTAGAGTACAGCCGTGATCGCGTGAATTAACTGCACGTTGAGGTTTTTGCTGTTAGGTGGATGAGCTGCTCGTGCAGCAGTCCGCCGCTCCTGTAGATGGGAAACTGGCGGAATGAACGGACCGAAGTCGGACAGGCGGTAGTGACGGGCAGAGCTTTCGACCAGATGACACAACGCACCGCCGCGTTCAGGCTTGTGATTCACCGTTCCCGGCAGTCGGAGCGACTGTGCTGGAGATAAGCCATCCCCGCCGAGGGTTCGGGCAAGTCCCTGTAAGACCTGCCGCGCCATATGCAGATCACTGGTCGGCTCGTCCAGCACCCAGTAGGCATGATACCCGCCACCGGAATGGACAATCACCGACGGGGGCAGTCGTGCGTCGCGCAGTTTGACGAGCGTGGTATCCGTCGGATCGTCGATGTCGGTGTAAAACGCGGGCAGCGCAACGACTTCCGCCCCGCCGCCGCGTTTCCAACGAGACAATCCCGGCTTGCGAAGTCCCACCGCGAAGTACGCTCCCCAGCCCATCCGGTTCGTGTCGGACAGCCGTCGCAGCGTATCCAACAGAGCTGCGCGATTATCCAGTGGGATGTGTCGAGAGGGTGTGGGCTGTTGGCTGGTCGGATGAATAACGGTGAATGTCAAACGAGTGGATGAACGCAGGGACCCACAGCGTTCAAAGAGGACATCCAGAAACGCCAGCGTATCGGGGTGCATGGACGCACCTCCTTAGAACAACGCCAGTTGCAGCGGCGCGGTTTCATCCAGTCGTTCAGGCTGCTGACGTTTGGGTTGAGGGGCATCATCCGGTACTGCCAGCAGATCGAGTTTGTGCGATTTGGATGCAGTGGGTTTTCTCGACTTTGCGCTGACTGTAACGGGACGCAGGGAGATGAGGTTGACCGGATCGCTATTGTCCCTCTGCGCCAGCCGCATGATTTGAGCCGCCACTTCCTCTTCGCATCCGGGGAAGACCACTCGATTGTCACGCAGCCAGTCCCCCAGACGCGCAGAACCTGCTTGCAGCAATTTGAGTAGTTCCGTCCGCAGCCCAGACAGCTTCTGGTCGTTGTTGATGATATGCACGGTGTCCAGATAGTGCGTGATCGCGGCGAACGGAGCATTTAGGTCTTGTCCATCATCGGTATGAGAGTTAATGGGTTTATGTTCGATCTCGGTGACGATACCGCCGAGCCGGATGGCTTCCTGAACAAGAGGATCGTCATCCAGCGCCGATTGAAGTTCGACCTGCATGAATGATGTATCCGACTCAGCCGCCAGGGGTTCGTTTCCCGGTTCAGTCAGTTCGACGTTCCAGTAGGCAGCATCCTCGCTGTCGATCTCGCCCTGCGCTTCGGATTTCCTGAACAGTTCGGAGGGATCGAGCAGCGCCTCGTCGCGCCCAATCGCTTCGAGTAATGCCTCCTCAAAACCACCCTCGCCTTCGGTCAGCGCGTCCAGCCCGGTCAGCCCGATGTCGCCAGTGAGCAACTTGGCAGCACGCTGTTTGCGGCTCATGAGCTGCACCGCCGTCTGTTCCATCGTCCCTTCGGCGAACAGATAGTAGGTCTTACAGTGGGTGTGGGTCTGGTTGAGACGGTAAGACCGTCCGGCTGCCTGCATCATCGTACCTAAGTTGAACACAATCTCGTAGAAGATAAGCGTCGGTGCGAACACCAGATCCAACCCGGTCTTGACCAGTTCAGGGTTCGAGATGATCACATTCGTTCCCTTCGCCACTTCCGCCTCGATCACCGCTTCACGTCGTTCAGCATCAACCGTGTTCTTGAGGATGAAGGTTCGGGCAAGCGGGATGTGCTGGCGGATGAGCGCTTCGATGCGCGGCTGGATGTCGCGGGTCGCGGTCTGGCGGATGTAGATGACGCACGGACGGTTCTGTTCCAGTTCGGCACGCACCAGGTCAATCAGCGCCTGCTCTTTGGCAAAGATGCGGTCTTCACCGTAAGACGGGATGCTGGTGACGACGTGCGGCATCTTTTCGCCCGTGATGGGATGTTTGAGATTGTGGATGACCTCATGCGGACGGTGCGCCGCATTCACCCAGCCCATCGCCCATTGCAAGTATGCGCCGCGAAACGTTGTATCGCCCTCCCAGCGCCGCGCAATCAGGTAATCCTTCAACTGCTGGCGGGTGCGGTCATACTGCTCATAGGTGTCGGCATCCATTTCCACCGGCAGCGCGATTTCTTCGTACTGCGGCAGGGCTTTGCCCAGATCGCCCAATGAAAAGAAGATGGCGTGATCCAGCACTTCCGCCACCAGCAGCGGGGAAATGCCCGGTGCTTCTTCGTAGGGCTTTTCGTAGGTGGAAGTTCCCGTGAACGCGCCGGTTTCCTTGTCATACGACGGACGTTCTTCGACCACCTGCTCGCGCACCCCCATATCGGCGACCCAGCGTGATTCGGCACGCCCGCGCTGTTTACTGTCGTCAGATACGATGGTCTGAAAACCGCGTTCGCCGCGTGTCTTCCGGCTCAGGCGGGGTGCGCCGCCCCAGTTGTAACGCTGGCGCGTGCGGGGATTGAGCGCGTATTCCAGGTTGAAAATCGACGACGATCTGCCGTTGAACGGTGTGCCGGTCATCGCCAGCACCTTCTGTGCTAATCCCGCGATGCGGTTGAATGCCTGCCCGTTCCCGGTATCGCCGTGCGCGCACTCGTGGACTTCATCCCAGATCAGCAGATAAATCCGATCCGGGTAGACGCGCTTGAGGTATTCGTCAATCCGATAGCGGGGATTCTTCGTCGCGTATTTCTGTCCGGGTTTGGGCTGTGAGCCTTTGTCGCGGGCTTCCTGCCACAGTGGAGTCTGGCAGATCGAACATAACCGTTTGCCACTTTTGAGCCAGCTTTCGGACGCGGGTGATTCCACGCCCTTCTTTTCCTGCATCACGGTGCAGCCGCAGGTGGGACACTTCGGCACGCGCTGTTTGACCAGCCGCTGCTGCGGCTCATAGCCTTCCGGCACCGGCTGGCCATACCGCCACAGCGCCGTATACTCATTGCGCCAGACCACGCCGACTTCACGGCCCGCACCGAGTTTGGTCATGTCACGTTTGATGAGACCGATCTTGGCGATGCCCGGACCCAGCCGCGCCGACTTCTCCATAAAGAGCTTGATATCTTCATGGCGATCCAGTCTCTCAACCAGAATGTTGCGGCTGATGCTGTGCAGTTCGCGCTTCCACTTCTCGACCAGATGCGGCGGCGCGACAATCAACACCACCTGATCGTCCCCGATTTGCCCGCGCAGCTTCTCGATTACGCCTGCCGCCAGTGCAATCGCGGTAGAGCCACCGATCAGGGTCTTGCCGACCCCCATCTGGCCGACCAGCAGGATGCTGTCTCTGCTCTGGAAGCCGCGCACCGTCGCGCCGACCACATGCTTCTGCGCCGTGTACATCGGGTACTTGCCTTTGAGCCGGATGCGCTCCAACCAGCGTCCCATTCCGGCAAAGTCAAACCCATACATCGGTTTGAACTTCTGGTTGAGATAACTCGTCAGCGAACGCTTGTTGGCGGTGATGAAGCCCAGCAGCGCCTCGTCGCCTTCCATCTCGACCACCGTGCCATCCTGCGCCAGCAGCGTCAGGGTGGTGGTCGGCTTCAGTCGAATGGTGGTTTTCTTGACCTGCCGTTCCGGGTCGCCGGGAGCAGCTTCAATTTCCACGCGGGCAATCTGCTCGACGTGCTGGGTTTTGCCACGAATGGCGACCTGCCCGTAATCCTCGGTCTGGATGACCGCGCCGTTGGCAACGCCTGCCGCCAGCACCAACGCCATGTGACCGGGACGTGGTGCGACGACGGGTTCGATCTGCTCCGGTGGGCGGGGGACTTCCAACAGCGCCTGAAAGCCGTTGGTCTTCCACGCGCCCTGTTCTTGAATCAGCCGCAGTCCCTGCTCTTCATCAATGATGTCCGGGGCGAACACAAAGCGTGTGATCTGAGGCGGTGCAGGCAGTTTGTAGAGCGGCTCCGGCTGCACCGTCAGCGGACGGGGATTAGCTTTGCCATCGAGAATACGCTGGTAGAGTTCTGTCGGGTTGGGATGGATGCCTTTGACGGCGGCGACGACTACCTGATCATATTCCCCTTGATGTTTACCGGGCAGCGCCCACACATCGACACGGCTGCTGTTCTTTGCCAGGAACGTGGCAGCATCTTCCGTGATATGCTGGTCATAGATACACCACAGCGCGAGACCGCCGTCTTGCAGCCATTTCCAACTGTGCCGCAGATAGACAAACTCAATCCGTTTGTTGCCTTTCTCGACCTTGCTGTGATCGTAGGGAGGATTCAGCCACGCCGCGCCAAAGACGTTGTTCGATGCCAGCAGCCGCTCCACATCGCAGCGTACCGCCTGTTTGGGACCAAAGCGCTCGATACACGCCTGAGCGCGTTCGCCGTCCAGTTCGTTGGCATACGGGGTGACGTTCCAGGCTTTTGCCGCCACGTCCAGAAACAGCCCATCCCCGGCGAAGGGGTCGAGCAGTTTCACGGCTGGGGTGGCAGGCACGACCAGCGATGTGATGGCGGCATGATGCTGTTCGTCAATGGGTAAATAACCCATGACCATTTTGCTCTCGGCTCGTGCCATGAGGATATTCCTTTCAAAAATTGGGGTTATGAGATCTGTAGGTTTTCAGAGTTGTTGAGCGGAGCGTCAGAATACCTGCGCGAAATGTCACAGTTTTTGCGTAAATCGTCTGAAATCAGTTCAGAGTTTGAGTTCAACTGAGAGAAGGAAATGTTGCCTGCGCTTAGAGAGGTTTGGTGCAATAACTTTGACACCAATGGAGGATCAGCGCAGGAACTCTGAAATTTCGGAGCAACAACCGTGAAACTGCCTCCCGTGAGAAGGCAGTTTTTGGCGCAATTACTTTGACACCCTACAAGATCAACCGCTGGAGGTAATCGGGCAGGTTGGCGGCTCGCCGGATCGCGTCTTCGGTCAGCACAATCACGTCGTCGAAGCACAGAAACAGCGTATCCATTCGCAGGTTGTTGGTGTCGTCGTCGTGCCGGTGGGCGAAACTGCCGTTCACTTCCAGCGCGATGCGCCGCGTGCCAATGGCGATAACGAAATCCACAAAGTAGGGACTGCGACCCGTGCGTTCTACCGTGTACTCGCGCTCCCAGCCGATACCAGGGATGTCACCCAGTGCCGCTTCCACCTGCTGTTCCAGCGTGGTCGGCTGCTGCTTGCGCTTCTGGGCCGCCGCCCGGATCGCAAAATCACGCCCTTTGATGCGGGCAGTCGCCTGAAAGCCCAGCGGCGCAATCCGCGTGCAGTGGCATTTCTGACAGAGCTTCGTGCGCGCTGCGTCCGAAGGCTGGAGATGGCGAATACGCCCGCAGCCCGGACAAACGTGCGGCACTCGTTTTCGACTGCGTTGTTTTTTCATCTTGACCCTCCATGACCGGAATCAAAAACAGCCGCCTGCCTCACAGGGAAGCAGACGGCTGATGGACTTGAGGATAAGGAATTAGGAGTGGGTGGGCAGGGCAATCACACCCTGTTCGATGCCGCCGGTGATCAACCGTGTCCACGCATCCACGTCCAGCGTCACACTGAGCAGGTCGATGCTTCCAGCCGAGCGTGTCGGACGGACGAGCATCGCGCTCTGCCCGGCGTGATACAGGTAGCCTATCCAGTCATCGAACACCGGCACTTTCACCAGTTCGGTGACGTGATGCTTGAGCTTTGCCGCTGCCTGCGCCTCATCGGTGCGGAGGATGAAGGTGGTGGACTTGCCGCCGTAGTTGGGATTGACCAGCAGATCGTGGCACAGAATCAGGGAGGTGAACTTCGCTTCGGGGATGTTCTGCATGTAATCGTGAAACATGCCGCTGTTGCCTTCGCCAGCCGTGAGTTCAACGGCAGGCGCATCCCAGGGCGTGCAGTTCACGATGTCGCCCTTCGACAACTTCGCCCGGATCGCCTCGACAGCCATGCGCGGACCGCCCATGTTCACGAAGACACAGATGCCGTCGTGGATGGCGTAGCCGAAACAGTAGACATTGCCCGTGATGCTGCCCGTCAGCTCACCGACGTAAGACTGCCCGACAGCCGACAGTATGCGTTTCTGGGAAACCACAGCCGGATGTAAGACAGGCGTGGGCTGCGTTTTCGCCTGGACAATGGCGGTCTGCACCTCATCCAGCGGCGTGCCATCTGTTGGAAGTGGCTGCGGCTTAAAGATACGGATCGGCTGTGATTCTTCAGACGTATCCGGCTCCGATGCAGTTTCCGGTTCGGCAGACAGTGACTTGTCCGCCAGCGCTTCGGGCTGATGTCCGCTTTCCATGAGCGCTCGTTTCAGGTCAGCATCGGTGGGTGGAGACACTGCACCCGGCGGCACGACTGCACCATACGTGATACGGATACCGGGGATCGGTTCGAGATCGGTGAGTTCACGCTCGAAATACCAGCCGGTGCCAATGTTTACGAAGTCCACATCATAGCTCCAGCCGTGCTGCGCGTTGCGGTTGTAGAGCCGCGAGATCGTCCCGCGTGTACCCGTTGGAACGGCTTTGCCATCTGGCGTTTCCAGTTCATGCCGGGCGTAAACCGTCTGACCGATCTGGAATAAACGCGGCGGTTCGTCTGGCTGTGGCGGTTCTGCTGACAGGTTGGACTTCAACGGCACACCGAGAATGGCTGCCGCTTCGTCATCTGAGCAGGGGGCATTCTCTTCGACCTGTATTGCAGGTGCTTCGGGTTCAGTGGTCGCGTATGCGGTGATGAGCCGTTTAATGCCGTCGGGCAGTTCCCACCCCACGAAATACCATGCACGTCTTTTGCTGCTGAACCGCGCCCCATGCCGTTTAAGCGTCTCGCGCTGCGGATAAGTGTCGCCCAAAATCCAATACCAGGGCTTCTGGTTGGGGTCGCGCTGGCTCTTCTCGGCGTGGATGCCTTCAACGGCGGCTTCCTTTTCGCCAGTGGCAGGTGCAACCGGACGAAATCCCGATGGGTTGAAGCTCGGACCGGAACGCCCTACCGGTTCGACATAAGCATCGTCGCGGTTATTGGGTAATTCCAGCCACTTGTTATCGCGCCAGACAAAGACTGCCGCCCGGTGATAGCGGCGTGTCACCGCTTCCGCCCGCGCCAGTTCGTCGTCACTCACATGCAGCAGCAGATAACCGTGCCGGACGGCTGTATCGCCATCAATCTGAACGTAGCGGTAAGACGCATGAGGCGACGACACATCGCGTGCCTTCGCCCCATACAATGCCAGCAGCGTCTCACAGGCAGCGCTCGTGTAACCGATTTTGTAGGCACTCACCATCTGGTTCGTTCCGGGCTGTTTCACCCGCTGCGAACCGTAGGTGTGAACCGCCAGAATATGCTGTTCAGCCATGACGCGCTCCCTTCAAGGCAAATGTGACCAGGTGCGCTTCTTTCTGACGGCTCACCATGTAGTCGTACCCCGCCTTCGTGCCTTTGCTGTCGCCGTTCCAGATGAACATGCCGCGCGCTGAATTGTCGACCATCCAGCGGTCACGGACATGGTAGCGGTCAAACAAATGTCCGCCTGCGGCGCGGTAGGTGTCGCGCTCAACCTTGATGTAGCTGCCGTGTGAGCAGCCGCCGTTGCGAGGACGATTGGTAACACCGACCACCAGCACCTTCGCCTTCAGGCGGCGGCATTCCTGCACCACCGCCATGTCCACACCTTTTGGATTGTCCCCCACGACGATGGTGTGACCGAGTTGATGAACACGGCGCGCCACCCGGCGGGCATAATCCAGTGCCTCGCGGTTGGCATAGCGTGATCCGGCAATCAGGATGTTGACCTCCGACACAGCCTGCGGTGGCACGGTGGGAGCAGTCATGTTGTCATCCACAACACTGCCAGCATCGCCCAGCGGTTTCTGTGTCGCTTCTGAAACCTGCGTCAATCGTGCCGACTGCGCCAGTTCATCGACTTGAGCATTCTGTCCACGCGGTATCCAGGTCAGCGCGACGGTGTGCTGTTCCAGCAGTGTCTTCAACTGCTGCCACAGGTCAAGATTGGCGACCTGTTCGCCACGCGAGTTCTTCCAGCCGCGTTTCAGCCAGTCGGACAGCCATTCGTTCACGCCGCGCACGACGTAGTTGGAGTCAGTGAAAAGCTGCACCGAAGACCCGGCCTGTTTGAGTGCCTTCAATGCCTCAATGACCGCCGTAAGTTCCATCGCATTCACCGTCGTGTCTGCCGCGCTGCCCTGTAAGACGCGCTGGTGTTCGCCGCACTGAAGCACTGCCGCCCAGCCGCCGAGACGTGTCTGTGTCTCACAGCTTCCATCCGTGTGAATGATAATCGGGTTCATGTCAACCTCCGTGTAATTCAATTCGTAATGTGATAAGGCAAAAAAAGAGCCGGTTCATCACCGGCTGCTGCGAACTTCCCCGATGCCCTCGAAACCGATATCGTGATGCGCCGCCACCTTTTGGAGAATTTCAACCAGGATGTAACGATGGCAGTGCTTTGTCGTGGCGTGTGTGTCTTTGCAGTAGCAGCAGACGATCAATTCAGCGCTGCTCAAGACTTCCAGAAATGCCGCTGGATTCGCCTGATAACGCTGCCGCATCAATGCTGTGTACTGCCGTCGATACTCGTCCCAGGTGATTTCGTCCTGTTTGGATGCCATCACCATCTTCCACGTCGGCGCGAATACTGCACCCAATCCCGTGCCGCTTTTGACCGTCGTATTCAGCACCCGCTGTCCGACGTGCCCCTGATAATCAATCCGCGCAGTTCCCACGCGGCACACATGTTTTGCTAAATCAGTCATATAAACCACTCCTGACTGAGAAAAGACGAAATGAAAAACGCTCTTACGCGCAGGTTGCCGCCCGAATGCGCCCCGGCAGTGCTTTGCAACACCGACCACGAGACGTTGACCCTTCCGGTAAGCAGCTTCTTGTCTCTCACTGCTCCATCCGCGACGATCTGCGCTCGATGTTCTGTGTGTGGCTTGCCAAAACACACCTTCCTGACCTCCATCAGAGAAGATGTGTCCCACATCACAGGATCGAGAGCGCTTGATACTGCGGGACATTGCGACCATCTGTAGGAGTTCGTCGGGGCACAGTGGCTCCGGGATAACTTACGACGCGCCCTTTCGAGCTAACGCGGCCTGGCTAACGAAACATCCGTCTGATCGATAACCCGCATGTATTTTTGTTAAGGTGCATTTCTGCACAGGTCTTACCACGTCGGGGTTCCCCGCTGCTCACCTGAAAGGCGGCACGGGTTTGCTATGAGAGCAACGGCGCAAGCCAGAAGCAAACCCGTAGCCGCAGCCGCTTGCGGCTGTGAGACAGTGGGGTGGCGTGGTACTGTGCAGTAAGAAATGCACCTAAAGACATGCCGGAGAGATCAGATTGTGGTGCGAAGTGAGGGCAAAGATGAAATGAAAAAGGGCACCAGAGTATCCCTGACGCCCTTCCCCGTATTACGAGTGATAGTGTTTGAGGCTACCAGCCGCAACCACCATGATGCGGTCCCGTCCAACTTCCTTGCTCGTCCCAGTCGTGATGACCCCACATGCCCTGTCCCATCATTCCCGGTCCGTAGTCTCCCATCATCCCGCCCATTATGCCCTGACCGTAGTCTCCGTCGTTGAACATTGGCATCTGTGCCATGTTGTCCCGCATCCAGACTTGATAGGCATCCGCCTGTGCCTGTGTGATGTAGCCTGCCGTGACCATCCCGTTCATATGGTCGGTCATGACGGTCAGCGCTGCATCATAGACCGTCTGTACATCCACGCCATGCGCTTCGGCAATTTGAGCCAGGGTGCTGCCCGATTGCAGTTCAGTGAACAGGGTGTTGACATCGATACCGAGCGCGTCTGCAACCGCTGTCCACATTGGATCACCCTGTCGATGACCCCACATCATGCCATGCATGTTCCAGGTGTATCCGGGGGTGCCAATCGGGTATGGAGTTGGTGTCGCAGTACCGCTGTCCTGTGCAAGCACGCCGGATGCGCCAATACCAATCGCAGCAATTACAATCAGAGTCAACGTCAGTCCGAGGAATTTCTGTTTGATCGTCATGAGATTTTTCTCCTGTAGCTAAATTTCATTGATTACCTACAGGATGCAGCCGTTTCATGTACGGTTTATGCCGCTCATGTGAGATTTTTGTGAAGTTTCTCACGACACACAGGGCAAAGTGAAATGGACAGATAGGGGTTTTCTGAGGAGTCTGGTGGAAGCGCTTTTAAGCAACCGGAAGAAGAACCATGAACCGTGTGCCGTTCCCAATCTGGCTTTCTACCTGCACTTCGCCGTGATGGGCTTCGACCAGCTGCTTGACGATGGCAAGCCCCAACCCTGATCCACCCGTTGCCCGATTACGAGATTTCTCCGCCCGCCAGAAACGTTCGAAGAGATGAGGAATATCTTCAGGTGCAATACCCGGACCATTGTCAGTGACCGACAATTCAATATGTCCGTTCGCGGGGTGTGCCGCAACGATGACCCGACTGCCATTCGGGTTGTAGCGAATCGCATTATCGACCAGGTTGGTCATCACCTGCGTGAGTCGCTCTGGATCGGCTTGAACCGGGGGTAGATCAGACGCAATATCCGTTTCGAGGGTAATGTTTTTCTCCTCAGCGCTCAGATGCATCCGGTCAGAAACCTGCTGAACCAGTGATCCCGGCTCAATTGACTGCTTTTGCAACTGCAACTGCCCGGCCTCTGCCAGTGACAGGGTACGCAAATCGGTAATCAGCCGATTGAGGTGCAGGGTTTCCTGATGCAGTGAGGTCAACTCTTCGGGGGTTGTGGGCAGCACCCCATCCAGCATGGCTTCGAGGTTACTCTGGATGATGGACAAGGGAGTCCGCAGATCGTGCGCGATGTCACCGATCATGTTGCGCCGTTCAACCGCATAACACTGCAAGGTTTCTGCCATGTGGTTGAACGTCGCTGAGACCTGACTGATTTCATCGTGACTGCTTATCTGGACGCGCTGACTCAAATCGCCCGCCGCAATGCCCTGCGCCGCAGTGGACAGCCTGCGGAGAGGGCGAATCATCTGCACGAACAGCACCGACCCCAGAATGAGGGCAAGGCTGCCAGCCGCAACACCCGCGAAGAGTGCAGAACGATTGACCGCGCCGAGAAAATCACCCGCCGGAGTCGCAGGCGCATCCAGCGGCGTAATAATCAGCGTGCCGATGAGCTGCCCACCAGCCATAATGGGCGCACCTTTTGCCAGATCATCAGTTTGTAAGTAACCGCCGAGTAATGTACCAGCCGTATCCACCACTACGGTTCCATCGGCTTGCGCGAGAAGGATGCGGTCGCTGAAAATTATCCCCATGTCATCCATCATATCGGATTCGTTCGTGTCGTGTCCCGACCACCCACCCATATCGCCCATCATCATGTCACTGTCCACCATCCCATTACCCATGTTACCGGATGCCATCCTGTAACCCCAGGGATTACGCAGCGCGGCATCAATACCGTTCCAACTGCCGGAACGGGTATAGTAGTCGGCAGCAACCGGGGCGAGTTGAACCGCCTGCTGCTGTCCCGTCTGGGTGATGTAGAGTTCAAACTGGTTGGCTGTAGTCTGGCTCATCAGGAAGACGACCATGCCCGTGCCCACCAGTATCACCAGCACAAACGCCCCCATCAATTTGGTCCACAGACTGTGCATTTGGGCTAACCCTCCGTGAACTTGTAACCGATACTCCGCACGGTGAGAATATAGCGCGGGTCACGGGTATCCGGTTCGATTTTCTGTCTCAAATTTTTCACATGCTGGTCAATGGTGCGTTCATACCCTTCATAGCTTGCGCCCTGCGTGGCTTCGAGGAGTTGAGCGCGGGTATACACGCGACCCGGATGGCGCATCATGGTAATCAGGAGATCAAATTCATTAGCGGTCAGCTCAACGGGGACACCAGCAACCGTGACACTCCGCCGCTGTAAGTCCGCCTGGATGTCGGCGGCTTCGACGACCTCTGGCGTGATTTCTGACTGCTCTGTTCGCCGGAGGACTGCCCGCACCCGTGCGACGACTTCGCGGGGTGAGAACGGCTTGGTAATGTAATCGTCTGCGCCCAGCTCAAGTCCAATCAGGCGATCTGTTTCCTCCGTGCGCGCGGTGAGCATGATGATGGGGATATTCGAATCACGTCGGATCGCGCGACAAACATCCAGTCCATCCCGATCACCGGGCAAGTTCAAATCAAGGATCATCAACGCAGGTTTCTCGTGACGGAAAGCGGCTAATCCCTGCGTGCCATCCGATGCCCAGACGACTTCGTACCCGGCTTGTTCCAGATAAAGTCGAACCGTTCGCATAATTTTGGCTTCGTCTTCAATAATGAGAATCTTTTTCGCCATCGCCCTTATTCCTGTAGGCTTTGCCCTTTACCTCACAAAGACACGACACCTCTACGTGAAAGTATAAGCGCCATTGTGTAGATTGTGTGTAGCTGTGGTGATTTATGCGTGTGAGACCATTCTAAACTTGCCATACAGCCCCCATGCAAACCACATCCATACGGTCTCGCTTGTCAACCGAATGAAATTATTATATCATTGAGTGCTGATGTAATGATACATTCAACAGGTGAAGAGATGCTCCTAGCTGGTGAAAAACTCGAACTTGAACTGAAAGCCAAGTTGTTTCGCGGGTTTTCGGATACTTCCCGCCTGTCCATCCTGGAGGCGCTGCGGGATAAGCCGCTAAATGTCGGAGAAATTGTGCAGGCAACCGGTCTCAGCCAGTCCAACATTTCAAACCATCTCGGATGTCTGCGTGACTGCGGGTTGGTCACGAGTGAGCAGGAAGGTCGCTTTACCTACTATCGGCTCACCGATGATCGGATTGACAGCCTGCTGCGCGTGGCAGAAGAACTGCTTTCGGATGTTGCCAAAGGGGTTTACCTGTGTACCCGCTATGAAGTCGCAAAAGGAGATAATGATGGCGAGTGAAAAAATATTAGAAGTTCCAGTTAAGGGCATGGACTGCGCGGAGTGCGTGGCGCATGTCCAACATGCCATCGCTGCTTTGCCGGGCGTGCAGTCCGTTGATGTCTTCCTATCATCCGAAAAAGCCGTCTTGCGCCTCGATCCAGCACAGGTCAGCCTGACCGATATTCGGGATGCAGTTGCGAATGCTGGCTACTCTGTTCCTGAGTCTGCTGAAACAGCTTCAACTGAAGCGATGAGCGCAGGATTCACGCGCTCCATCCTGAGTCTGTTTGGCGTTGTTTTTGGCGCGGTTTTGCTGATTGTCATTGCCGGTGAGGGATTGGGTCTGTTTGAATCCATCACCG
>JACSRP010000058.1 GCA_014879665.1 Anaerolineae bacterium
TTATTTAATTGAGCGCGGGTGTGGACTGCCATGCAGCAGCCTCCGTTGAAATATCTCGTGTATTAAGGGCTTCAAACACACTCAGGCTTACAAATAGAATCCAAGTTAGCGCAGCAAACAGCACATGCAGCGCCCCCCACAGCGGCGCAGCTGTCGTAAACACGAACATCGCGCCGACTCCGGCCTGCGCCAGATAGGTGATGCCCGCTGCAAGCGCCAGCATCTTTATGCGGCGCGGGCGTTTAAGCGAAAAGGCCATCCAAACGACCAGTACAACCGCGATGCCCAGCCCTGCTACTGCCAGACGGTGGAACATGTGGATCATCGTCCACTGCCCGCCCTCAATCGGAAGCAGAGCGCCATTGCACAAGGGCCACGTTGTGCAGGCCAGTGTTGCCCCGCTGCCGCGTACCAATGCGCCAGTCAGGATGATTACCAACGACAGCGCCGTAGTGGCATACGCCAGCGTTGTAAATTTATCAGTGGGGTAATGCGTTTCGGGCTTATAGATTGCCAGCAAAGCGGCTACCACTAAGGCTGCCACCAGCAGCATTGAAGTGCCGAGATGCATGGTCACGAAGGTTGGCGGCAAGTCCAGAACCACGACCAGCGCACCCAACATACTTTGAACGAAGAACAGCACGCCCGCAGCGATAGTGGCGAACAATACAGCACGGTTTTGTTTGCGATAATCTTTTATGGCGATAATCAGAGTAACGAGGCCAAAAACGCCTATCAACATGGCAAACAGCCGGTGCAGCCATTCAATCCACGCGGTGATATTGTCTAAGGGTGGAAAAATAGTGCCATTGCACAGAGGCCAGTGATTGCCACAGCCGAGGCCGGAATCGGTCACACGAACGACCGCGCCAAAAATAATCAAGCCAATAGTAAGGAAAGCCGTCGTCAGTGCAAACGGCACAAACAACCGCGACTTTGCCATGTTTTCAAACTCCAAACAAATCGTGAACTGATTTACTTTTCAGCCGGGTGTTTTCTAGATTTCGGTTATCTTGCTGCGTCGGGTGTGCTGGCGGGCAGCTTATCGGCATTCCTAACGTCAATCGTTGTGCCCGCTTTAGGAATAATTCCGGCTTCTTTCAATCCGGTATTCTGCATACTACGATCCAGCAACCAGATGACCACGGCCGCGACAATTGCCATACCCACTAAGCTGGTCACAATCAGGCCAATCAGCAAAAACAACTGCTCGGCTTTCCATGTTTGCATAATGGTTGCAGACGCATTGGGATCTGCGGTGATGGTTAACACAGGCAGCAGGTCAGCGGCGCCATTTGCAGATGAGGCGATCAACGCGGTCAAGCCGCCGCCGATGATCAGGATCACCAGAATTATCAAGAAAATGATTAGTCGCCGCACAGCAGCCTCCATCAATCAAAATCGCAGCGGGTCAATTGTACTGTTTGTCACAACCTATCGCAAGCGAAATTACTCAGCACCGGCGCCGTCAGCATCAAGATCAGGATCGGTATCTGGTTCCTGTGTGTTATCATCTACACCATCCAGTGCTTCACTGGCGATGCTGCTTCGTTTTTGGGCATTTTGCTTGCGAGGAAGCATTACCGTAAAGGTTGAGCCTTGTTCTAGCACACTTTGCACTGTAATTTGGCCGCCGTGTCGCTCAACAATACCGCAGGTGATCGCCAATCCCAGCCCATTTCCTTCAATCCTAGCGCGAATAACCGCATGCGCGCGATAAAAACGATCAAAAATGAACGGTAAATCTTGCGGCGGAATACCCAGACCATCATCACTTACAATGAGCGTGATATAGTCTGGGTGCAACTTCAAAACAATACTCACCTTGCCGCCGGGGCGGTTATACTTAATAGCGTTGCTGATCAAGTTCTGAACAACACGTTCCAATCGGCGCTGGTCGCCCTCAACAACGTCCCCGCGCTTCGCAACGCTGACCTTAATCGTAACACCAGCACGTTCGGCTTGAAATTGGGTGGTTTCTAACGCGCGGGCAACGACATGTGCAAGCCGCACATCATCAGGATTCAGCGGTAAATCTGCCTCCAACCACGCCATCTCCAGCAGGTTATTAACATCTGTTTCCATCCGCTCAAGTTGGGCGATTGCTTTTTCGCTATATTTTAGTTGTTCGTCATTCAGATCGCCCTTATATTGAACGATCTCAACAAATCCCTTCGCCGCTGTTAATGGCTGCTTGAGATCATGAATTACATCACGTAACGTAGCAAAAAGGTCAGCCGTTTCCATCAGGTCTAGGATTCCTTAGTAAAGCAGCGATGGCAGATCCTGAAAGGCGTGGGCAATCCGTGTACCGTGCCACGTCAGCAGCGACCCATCCATAAGATGAATGCGCCCACTGCGAGCAGCAGGGATGTCCAGCGCAAGAAATTGCTCGCGATGGGTTTCATCAAAGGCAAATGGCTCATCTGGTAATAATATTATATCAGGTTGAGCATTAATTACTTCATCAAGAGTTATTCGCGGGTAGCGCGTATCGTGATCTTTAATTTTAGGATCGTCTAAGGCAAGCGGCTCAGCCTGGCCTAAATCTGCCGCCAACGGATAAAGCCGCTCCCGGCCTGCAAAAACATTCACTGCCCCGCAAATACGCAGCAAATCATGCATGTAGGTATCACGATTGAAGGTCATCAACGGATCAAACCAGATCGGCGCAAACACCCGGAGTTCATTCCCCTCACTCTGTTCCGCCAGGCGCTCCAGCCAGTCACATGTCCATTCTACTGCCCGTACGCGCTCAACCATGCTTGCTTCGTCAAACACTTCCATGATTGCCCACAGCAGATTGAGCGATTCACGCACCGTCTTTGGAAATGTTACCCAAACAGCAATGCCGGCATCGCGCAGCTTTTCTACATCTTCGCGCCGATTCTCTTCCTGATTGGCAACCACCAGATCGGGGTTCAATGAAATGATGCGCTCAATATCAGGGTTCTTAGTGCCACCAATATGCGGCAAGCGCGCCGTTTGTGCCTGCGGATACACACAATAATCGGTAATACCTACTAGACGATCTCCCACCCCAAGATCGAACAGCGATTCAGTTGTGCTTGGTACCAGCGAGACAACCCGCCGCGGTGGATAAGCGACCGGCGCATCCATCTGAAAGGCATAAGTGCCGCTTTCCATAATCTTTAAGACCCAAGCTCTACAAGCTGATCGCGCTCTGGCCCCACGCTGAGTGTGCGTATCGGCACACCGACCAATGCTTCAAGGCGATTGACATAGATCAATACGGCTTCCGGTAAATCTGCCGCTGTCCGCGCCCCTCCGATTGGTTCAGTCCACCCCGCAAACGACTCGTAAACCGGCTCTACACGTTCCAATTCTTCAATCTGGCTGGGCGGTTCCGTAATACGCTGTCCATCTAATTCATAAGCGACCGCTACGCGAATCGATTCCAATCCAGTCATAATATCCAGTTTGGTAAGGATCAATTCAGTAAAACCGTTGATCATCGCAGTATAACGCAGCATCACGGCATCGAACCAACCACAGCGACGCGGGCGACGTGTGACGGTGCCATACTCGTCCCAGAAATTCTCGCCCGTACCGCGCAAACGATCTGCGATCTCGTCGTCAAGCTCGGTGGGCATCGGGCCAGAGCCTACGCGCGTTGCATAGGCTTTGGCAACGCCTACCACGCGATCCACGCTCATTGGCCCGAAACCAAGGCCGGTCAGCGCCCCACCCGCAGTCGGCGAAGAACTGGTGACGAACGGATAATCACCATGATCAAGATCAAGCAGGCTTCCCTGCGCGCCTTCACAAAGCACGCGCGCCCCTTCTTTGAGGCGGCTGTTCACAAATAATGCAGTATCTTTTAAATATGGTCGCAGGCGAACCGCGGCATCAAGATACGCTTGCGCTGCATCCTGCGGATTTAATGGCTGCGCGCCTAGGTGAGCCAGCTTTTCGTTAGCGGCGCGGATATGCTGATACAGCGATTCGGCAAACTGCTCAACATCCTCCATTTGCCCCGCGCGAATGCCAGTACGCCCGGTTTTATCCATATACGCAGGGCCAATACCGCGTTGAGTAGTACCGATCGCGGATTTACCACGGGCGGCCTCATCAGCTTTGTCCAGCGCAATATGCGCCGGAGTGATAATATGCGCGCGGGTGCTCAAGATTACGCGGCGCGGCGATACATCAATACCAACCGCGGCAAGATCGTCCATCTCTTTCAAGAGCGATATCGGGTTAACCACCTGCCCGTTGCCCAGCACACAGGTGACGTGACTCTGCAATATCCCCGACGGCATAAGTCGTAACTTAGTCACCTGCTCACCAACGACGACCGTATGCCCGGCATTATCGCCACCCGCATACCGCGCAACGACATCAGAACTGGCCGCTAACCAGTCTGCAACCCGCCCCTTCCCTTCATCGCCCCACTGTGCACCAACCAGAATAGTCACTGGCATCTTGATTCACCCTTCGGAATTCTGCCCAAATGCTGGCCCCATACGCAGCGTCACTTGCTGAAGGCCCCATGTTTCTATCTGCCCATCACCGCCAAAAGCCATCGCCGATTGATCTCCAATCATGATCGCGAGGCGATCCGGATATTCCACTAATGCATGATTAGCAAACGCTTCAACACCTTCAATCTCTATGCCCGGTAGAATGATAGTATTTTCTATCCAATTAAACCCTGTTATTTCATCGCTATCATAAAGCTGCAAGCCAAAAACTATCCCGGCATCGCCTTCTGCCAGAATAATTGCGCCGTTTTCATAGGCCTGCGCAATCCCATCCATCGCAGCGCCCATTAGTTCAGACCGCGCTTCTGAAGGCAGCGTATGACCATTGATCACAATTAGGCTGGCTTCCCCTAATCGGTTCAACAGTGTGTCGTCATCTTCACTCTGAAGATCGACCACATACCCCGATGGAGCGCCAAGATCGGCAAAATCGTCCAGAATGACATCGGCAAAGGAGCTGTCTTGCCCCGGCGCAACACAGGCAATGGCACCATCAGCGGCAAGCCGATTCAGCGCCATGCCCCGAATCTCGGTAGAAGCGCCGCTAGCTATGACCAGCCATCCACGGCCTTCCTTCCAGCGGAAAATCGAGCGCTGAGGCATCAGTCGGCCTGAGGCAGCACATATTCTGCTACTGCCGATGCCAAGAGGGCTAACCCCAGCGGCAGCGACTCTTCATCAATTGTAAATCGGGGATGATGATGCGGGTAATAGTGATCGGCAGTTTGATCTTTAGCGCCGACAAAAAAATACACCCCCGGCACATCATTCATAAAAACACCGACATCTTCTGCGCCCATCGTGCGAATCGAGTCGATCTTTCCCTGCCCGACAATATTCTCAAAAACTGGCAGTAACCGTTCGCGCACGTGCCCGTTATTCACCACTGGCTGCGTCATCGGGCTAAATTCAATTTCCGCCGCACATTCTATCGCCGCGGCAATATGTTCGGTGATCTGTTTCATCCGCCGGGTTACAAGTTCATATACGTCTTTGCGGAAATAGCGCACAGTCCCTTTTAGCTCTGCAAACTGCGGGATCACATTATATGCTTCGCCAGCATTAATTTGTGTGACGCTGATAACCGCACTCTCAAAAGGATCCATATTGCGGCTGACGATGCTCTGAAACGCAGTCACGATCTGCGCAGCACACACCACGGGATCAATCGTGAAGTGCGGGGAAGCAGCATGACCACCTTTCCCCCGAACAGTGATATTAAAGGTGAGCGCGCCGGCCATAATCGGCCCTTCTGCCATCCCTACAGAGCCAATAGGCAAGCTGTTCCAGAGGTGAAGGCCAACCGACACATCTGGCGCGGGGTCATTCATCACGCCGTCGGCAACCATTGCATTTGCGCCTTTGCCAATTTCTTCGGCGGGCTGAAAGACAAATTTAACGCGCCCGTGAATCTTATCCCGCAAGGGGGTGAGCAGTTCAGCAACACCCAGCGCAATCGAGGTATGTCCATCATGGCCACAAGCGTGCATTTTCCCCGGTGTTTCGCTGGCATACGCTGCGCCCGTCTCTTCACGAATAGGCAGCGCATCCATATCTGCGCGAACCAGTACCGTGGGGCCGGGTTGATCGCCTTCAAGAATACCCACCACGCCGGTTTTCCCGATGCCGGTCTGTACTTCCAGTCCTAGTTCGGAAAGTGTGCTGGCAACGATACTCGCCGTGCGAGTTTCCTCAAAAGCCAGCTCAGGATGACGATGAAAATCCCGTCTGCGCGCGATTAACTTCTCACGCAGATTGAGCGCTTGCTCAACATAGTCTATGGTCATTATCCAAACATGCCTATTCTATTCTTCATCAGCAGATTCATCAGATGCTGTCGCATTTTCTTCCGCGCCCGCTGCTGCTTCGGCGCTGGCAGCTTTGCCCGGCTTTGCCCCACATTCACAAGGGCCATCGCCATGTTTATTACACGGTTCTTTGGCTTTCTTCGCCAGCGCCTCAAACTCTTCCAACGGTGTAATTTCTTCACGCTTCAGGGTGTAATACGAGTCTTCTACCAGCGCGACTACGGCGTCCTGTAAGGGCAGAACATCCACCACTTTACCATCGCCATGCGGCGTGCCGATTCGCTTATTCTTCTTCGGCAGCTTCTGCCGTGCTTCAACATACTGTTCGTATTCATAAACAAGGCAGCAGCGTAACCGCCCACACATACCGGTAATTTCAGTCGGGTTGAGTGAAATTCCCTGCGCCTTCGCCATCTTAATAGATACCGGGCTGAAATCGGTCAGGAATGTGCTACAGCAGCGTAATTCACCACATGCCCCGTAGCCACCTAACAGTTTCGCCACATCACGCGGGCCGATTTGCCGTAGTTCGATCTGCGCGGGGTACACCTTATTCATTTCGTTCCACAGCCGGTTCATATTCGGCTTATCTTCGGTGGTATACAGCACCGTCAGCAGCGTGCCATCATAGTTGTACATGGCGGAGATGAATTTCACGCCACCGTAACCACCAAGTTCGGTGGCGCGTTTCTTCGCTGTTTCCAGCACTTCAACTTGCTGCCCTTCCCAGTATTGGCGCAGCACCAGATCGCGGGGACTAGCCACTCGCGTGATGGATTTCAAGTCGCGTTCGGTGTCTTCGACAGGCTTAAAACTCATCACCTGCCCCATCTGCCGCCCGCGTGTGGTTTCTACGATAACATAATCGCCCACCTGCAAAGCGGAATATTCGGCGTAATCAAAGTGATAAAGCTTGCCGACCTTGTTAAATCTCACTCCAGCGACTAGCTGCTTCGCTTCGAGAATAAGTTCTGTCATTGAGTTACCTGATTATGCTTCAAAAGCACGAACGTAAAACAAGGATGATGATCAATCCCTAATATTCACTATAACAGACACTGCCTCTATAGAAGGCGCTACCTGTTACAACTTTGGAACTATATCACAATCCAAGCCTCCCCAAAGTATTGACAAATTTCGCTCAAAATGCTAGCTTCATTTCACTCCCTCAGCAGCATAGAGGGATCATCACGGCGCGAGCGAGTTCTCGCGCTTGTCGTTTATTATGGACGAATTACATGCCCACGCTGGTCATGAAATTTGGCGGCAACTCGGTAGGAATGACAACAGGGCTTACCCAACTCTTGAGTATCGTCTTGTTTGAGCAAGAGCGATGGGAAAGATTGCTGCTGGTGGTATCGGCGCTAGAAGGCGTAACCGATGCTTTATTAGAAGCTGCCCGGCTGGCACAGCTTGGTAATCGCCGCGGCTATCGTCGCATTGTCGGCACCCTGCGAACGCGCCATCTCGCGTTAATTGAGCATTTGCCCCTCGGCAGCAACGAGCGAGCCGCCCTCCAAGCCGATATTGACCGTTTATTATTTGATATGCTAGATACCTGTCAGGCATTAGCAGACAGCGAAACTTCATCTCCCCGCCCCGAAGCTATTGACGCGATTATTGGCGTGGGCGAACGGCTGGCAGCGCGTATTGTGGCAGCACTGCTGCGCCAGAATGGTCTGCGCGGCGTCGCCATTGATGCCACCGACATTGTGATTACGGATAATGTGTACGGCAACGCAACGCCTAATTTACCGTTGACCCGTGAGCGTATTAATGAAATGCTTGCACCCATGCTGGAGCGCAAGATTCTGCCAGTTATCACCGGTTTCATCGGCGCCACAACAACCGGAACGCCAACCACGCTTGGGCGTGGAGGCAGCGACTACACGGCTTCCATTCTGGCAGCCTGCACCGACGCGCAGGAAGTGTGGATCTGGACGGACGTTGATGGCATGATGAGCGCCGACCCCCGCGATGTAGAAGATGCGCGGGTCATTCCCCGCCTTTCCTACAATGAAACCGCGGAGCTTGCCTACTTTGGAGCGCGGCTGCTGCACGCCCGCATGATCGCGCCGCTGCAGGATCGGCATATTTCACTTCGCGTGCGCAATGTTTTCAAACCGCAAAGCGCCGGAACAACCATTGGCGAAATTGTAGAGAGTGCGCCGCAGCTAAAAGCCGTCACCCGCATTAACGGACTGGGGTTGTTTGCATCTCATAATGGCGCGCTGCATACGGTCATGAATCTGGTTGATGATACGCTGTTCGACGTAGCCGGAATCCACGCTGAAGTTGTATTCACCTCTCAATCTGCGTGGCAAAGTTTTCTCGGCTTCCTCATTCCAACCAGCGCCGGGCCTGATGCGCTCCACGCGCTCAACAGTTCCATTGAGAGCCATATTCATAATGGTGGGCTATCCGGTTGGACGCATTACCCGGTCACTATCCTCACTGTGATCGGCTCGCAGATGAACGAGTCCCGCAGCACTGTGGCGGGTATTTTACTGGCGTTAGAGGGGCTGCGGTTGTTGGCTCTTTCGCAAAGCCCATCGAACGACAGCTTCTCTGTTGTGATAGAAACTTCCGCTGCCGACGAGGCATTACTTCGCGTTCATAGGTTGCTCAGCCATGCCCCGTCATCTTAGAATCGGCTCAGGTAGCGATTCAATTCCCACGGCGTGATCTGGCGGTGATATTCTTCCAGTTCTTGAGTTTTCGCCGCAAGGTAACGATCTGCAACATACGGGCCTAACGCCTTGAGGATCACATCATCCTGACCTAGCGCGTCCAACGCCTCATCCAGCGATTTGGGAAGCATTTCCACCTGCCGCATCCGTGAACGCTCGCGGCGCAGCACAGTATCTTCCATCGCTTCTGGCAGCGGCATCTTCTGGCGAATACCATCCAGCCCTGCCGCCAGCATCACGGCAATCGCTAGATATGGATTCGCGCTGGGATCAGGGCAGCGCAGTTCAAGGCGAGTATGCGATTCTCT
>JACSRP010000048.1 GCA_014879665.1 Anaerolineae bacterium
GTGGTCTCTCCGCAAAGCATGACCAATACCGTCTTGAAGCAGATCTACCGCGATTTCCGGATCATGGGCAAACCAGTTGTTCCCCTGCTCTATGACAGCGTAATTCCACTGACGGGAATGCTTAATTCTACACACCCGATCATTTATCAACCTCAAGAGCCACAGATCGCGGCGCAGGCGTTAGCGGATGTGATTACCAAATACCGGTGAGAACAGGTTAAACCCCTCATCCAAGTACTGCGCGGAGAGCGGGATTTTTGATTGGCCTTATGATGAGCGGCAACCCGAAAAGACTTTCGCTTGCGACCAATTGATTGACGGTGATATTATCGTCGGTACAATTTTCGCATTCCTCTGGTCAGCCATCGGTTAATGGTGGTGTGCGGGATATGCTGATCATGTTCCACTTTTACCCACGCTGCATTCAATTTGGGAAGCAGGGCAGATACGCATGGCAACCCGTACCTTCGCCGCGAAACAGCCTGTACAGCATTCTCCCTCATCTAAAAATCATATGCTCACCCAATCCCCTGAGGGGCGCAGCGGTGCTCCAACCGGTCAACCCCTGAGCTTACAGCGACAAATTGGCAACCGCGCGATGGGGCATTTGCTGACGCAGCGCCAGCAAGAGAATGGCAATACGGGAACAGATCGTCATACGGGCGGGGGGATAATCCAGCGGTTTCCCAGTGCTGATGAAGTGAGAGAACGCAGCAGCAAAAAATCAAACAAGAAAAAGCTGCTATCCAATGGGCTTTCGCAATATGAAATCGTCATCACGCTCATCGAGCAGTATAATGTCGCGGCACAAAAAGCGATTGTCGAAAGCAGCGAAACGGAACGAAAAGCCCGTGTTAATACGTTTGAACAAATGATTGACGCAATCTGGAAGCAAGCCAGCAGTTATATTGCTGGACACGAAGACGATAAAAAGCGGGGGGAAACTGTAGAAAGTTTCAGGCAGTTAGGGCAGGAAATTGTCCTTGAGAAGATCGATCTGGCACGGATTGCCAGCAATGAGGACTATAACCAGAAGCCGCCTGCTCAAAATAAGCTAAGCTGGCATCAGGCTGTTTCCATGACGGCGCGAAGTAATGCCGTGCGACGCGTCGATATTAACAAACTTATCACCTCTCTTGGACTCCCCTTAGACTTCGTCGCTGCCCTCGATTCGAACACGCTTGATAATTTAGTTGCCGCCGATAAAGCGCTGAACGAAGGGTCTGCCAAAAAAGCAGAGGTCACCTTCCTTGTACTGAGCGTAAGCATACCGGAAATTTGGCCGCTGATTAAAAGCGCGCTGATCCGCAAGCATCTGGAAAAGATAAGCCCGACGATGGCAAAGGCATTGTCGCCCGATTTCAAGCATGATGATCCGGGGGCTGAAGGCGCGTTTGGTCCACAGCCTGATTATTTAAAGGATGATATTAACGAGGCCTTCAAGGGCTTCGAGGGTCAGAACAATCTGAAGGCTGATCGCGGCGTTATTAAAGGGGAAGCTGATAAAATTCTTGGTAAAGGCGAAAGGGCAACCCCGAAGCATCTTCCCGGATGGTCAGACGATTTCAAACGGCGGCAGGCATGGGAAAAGAAAAACGTCAATCTTGATGATTTTAGAAATTTGCCGATGCATGAACAGTATGCGCTGGTTGATTACAGCAAAGGGTCCGGAAAATTCAACAAGCCTTTACGCGGCGATCTTCAGGATATGGAGCAGGATGAAGTTTCAAGGACGCTGAGCCTAATTTCAGCGTTGAATCGTCTGCCGCCGTATGTGGGGCCAGTTTACCGCCATGACAATCTATTTTCCGGTTTTCGTGAAGCCAATAAAGTGGGCGCATCCACCACCGACATGGCATTCTTAAGTACCACCAAAGATGCCAGCTCGTTGAAAAAGATTGATGGCAACGAAGGGGAACCAGAAGTATTGATCGTGCTTCAGTCAAAAACCGGACGGTTTATCAAGCCGATCTCGCGATTCAATAATTTCAGCAGCGGCGACGAAAACGAAGTGCTTTTCAAACCGGGTGTTCGTTTCAGGATTACCAGGCGATTTGATGCCTTAAATGGCAGCGTCGGCCCGGAAAGTTTCCCCAAAGAGATGGACTCCGACCTCAAGAGCGCACTCGAACAGGATGTGAAGAAGAAGCATATCAAGATCGTGCTGAAGAAAGTGGAAGAGTAAGCCCGCTGCCGCTTCTGGCTCTTACCCCTGCCCCGCTCCCTCATGGCGAGGGGGAATCCTCACTCGTCAATCCCTTTCCCAATGCATTGGGAAAGGGAAGCTAATGCATCGCAGCAGGCGCGAAATATGGATTCATCCGGCGGAATTCCAGGCATCAATATCTACGATTCATCCCCTAATCGTTTTCCGAACGTAGGATAGACGCGCTGAAGTCTGGCACAGACCTTTGTATAATGATGACGTTTGATGATGAATTAGGACTCTCTTGATGCGACATTTATTCGCTATATTCGGGGCAGTTACGCTGCTGGCAGCTTCTATGGCCTCGGCGCAGGCAAGCATACCAGCGACCTATCATTTGAATGGACTCCAGCACATTTATCAGGGCTGGAATAACTGCGGCCCGGCCACGCTGACCATGGGGCTGTCATATTTTACTGAAGAAACGCTGAACCAGAACCCGGCGGCAACCTGGCTGAAGCCGAACCCTGAGGATAAGAACGTCAGCCCATGGCAGATGATTGAGTATGTGAATAATCATCAGGATATGAACGTTCGGGCGATTCTGCGACAGGGCGGCACGATTGATCTGCTGAAAACACTGATCGCCAATAATTTTCCGGTGCTGGTAGAAGCTGGCTTTGACCCGCCCAATGACGATCAGGGCTGGATGGGGCATTATCTGCTGGTCAGCGGCTATGATGACGGGGCACGGCTGATCACCACGCAGGACAGCTTCGAAGGGCCGAATTACACTTACGATTACGATTATTTCGATGATTACTGGCGGCATTTCAACCGGCTGTATATGCCGCTGTATACGCCAGATCGGGAAGCCGAATTGATGGCGATCCTTGGCGAAGATGCCGATGAGATCAGCAATTGGAACAACGCGCTAGCAACTGCACGTGCGGAAGCGACTGCCAACCCGAACGATTCGTTTAACTGGTTCAATCTTGGCACCAATTTTGTGGCGCTTGAGGATTATGCCAGCGCTGAAGTGGCCTTTGATCAGGCGCGAAGCGTGGGCAGCGGCTTACCCTTCCGTATGCTGTGGTACCAGTTTGGCCCTTACGAAGCCTACCTAAACACCGGGCGCTACAGCGACATAATCACGCTGGTGACGGCGGCGCTGAATGATGGCGGCGGGCAGTATGTTGAGGAAACCTATTATTACGCGGCGCTGGCACGCGATGGTTTGGGTGAGCGCGACCGCGCAATTTTGAATTTAGACGGCGTGATCGCCTTTAACCCAAATTTCACGCCGGCGCTGGAAGCCCGCGAGGCAATACGAAGCCGTTAATTTATGCAAATTCATCGCGATTATTCACAGCCATTTTTCAGCAACCGCCGCCGCAAACGGCGCTGGTGGCTATGGATTAGCTTGTACATTTTACTAATCGGCGGCTTTCTGTTCGCTGTGGATAGCAATTTCGGACATTTACAGACGATGGCACTGGCGGCTATCGGGCAGGCGCCCCCGCCCACACCGTTTGCCAGCGAACTGGCGACATCGGCAATGCAGCGCTATCTGGCCGGCAACCTGCCGGATGCGGCGGCACTGATGGGGCGGGCGGTGGAGCAGCAGCCGACTAACGTAGATTACCTGTATGAGTACGGGCGTATGCTGCTGGAACTGGGCGATGATACGCCGGCATACTATGCCCAAGCGGTAGACATGGGTGATCGCGCGATTTCGGCGAACCCGAATGATCCGCGCGGCTATGCGTTGAAAGCCCGTGCGCTGGATTTATCTGGCGATTCGGCAGCGGCGATTCCCGTCGGGCAAGCCGGACTGATGGTTGACCGCGATTTCGCGCCGCTGTATTCGGCGCTCAGCAACGCCTACCGCGAGATTGACCGCTATGATGTCGCCATTCAAAATGCGGAGCGGGCAATTGAAATCGATCCTCTCGATCCTTCGGCGCGGCGTATTTACGCCTATGCGCTAAACTGGGTGGGACGTTACGACGAAGCGATTGACCAGCTTGAACAGGCGATTCAATTAAATCCGAATTTATCCGGCCCCTATTTTGAACTGGCGGGGCTGTATCGCTCAAGGGCGGTGCGGGCGCAAGATACGGCACTGGCCATTCAACTGTATGCGGACTCAATTGCGCTGTATGAGCAAGTGCTGGCGATGCAGCCGGAAAATGCGCGCGCCTACCTGCGCCTGTGCGACGCCTACTTTGAAGCCAGAGAGAACATTCGCGCGACAGATTATTGCCAGGAAGCGGTCAATATCAACCCGGAATACGCGCAGGCTTGGGCCAGCCTTGGCCAGACGCAGTACAGCCGCCGCAATTATGAAAGCGCGATTGAATCATTTCAACGCTGCGTGCAGATCGCCGGGGATGAGGCCGATATTCGCTGCTTCTACCTGCGCGGGCTGGCGCACTATTATCTGGCGGAATGCGACGACGCATGGAACATCCTTTCCGATGCGCTGAACATGATGCAGGCCAATAATGCCACGGCGGATAACCCGGTACTACTCTCCATTCAAGAAGGTCTGCGGCTGGTGACGGTTTCCTGCCCGGCCTACGTGAACCGCGCTCTTCCGACAGCCATTCCCCCAACAGCAATACCGCCAACGCCGATTGGCGGCTAACGGGACACGCGCATGTATTTGAAAGTTCCCAAACGCTATAAAAAACAGCGCCGGCATCTCTTCTCGATGCGGCGTTTGCTGCTGCCGTTGTTCACAGTGGGCGCGGTGCTGGTGGGTTGGCAGGTTTACGAGCGCCGCGAGCAACTGGGGCCACCGGTTCAGGAAGCGATCAACAACGTGCTGAATCAGGCACAGGATTCGATTGCCACCGCTGGCGCCCCGACGCCACTTCCCACCTCTGACCCGGCGGAACGGGTGGCTCGTGCGAATCAAGCGTGGGATCGCGGTGCGATTGAGGAGGCGCTGGTTGAATATCAGGCGGCATCTAGCGCGGCGCCGAATAACGCGATGCTGCATCAGCGAATTACGCTGGGGTTGGTGATGCAGGGGCGCGGGGATGATGCGGTGACGGCGGCTGAAAGGGCAGTGACGGCTGATCCTTACAATCCGGATTCATGGGCGCTGCGGGCGTTGGCGCTGGATCGGGCGGGGCGGCCAGCAGAAGCAATCCCAAGCGCGCTGCAAGCACTGTGGCTAAGCCCGAACCGCGCCAATGCGCTGGCTTACATGGCAGAAGCGTATCTGGATATGGACCGCCCGGATTTGGCGCAAGAGACGGTTGATCGCGCGCTGACCGCCGATCCGAACAGCTATGAAGCCAACTACGTGAACGCGCTGATCCAGTGGAATGTGAATTACGCCTTAGATACGGCGGCGGACTCCTTCGAGGTCGCCAGTTCAGAAGCGCCAAATCTGCCGTATATTGCGGTGGATCGGGCATGGTTTGAATGGTCACTAGGCAATTATGAGGTGGCTGAAGACCTCTTAGCGGGCGTTCTGGAACTAAACCCGACCAATCTCGATGCGCTATATGCCATGGGCTACCTGTACTATCAGGCATTTGGAGATCGTGACCAGTCGCTAGGTTATCTGGAACGCTGCCTCGCCGCCGATAACGATAATATTTCCTGCCTGTGGTATCGCGGCACCATCCAGACGGTGATGGGCGATCAGGCGGGGGCGCTGGCGAGTTTTCGGGCGCTAATGCAAACCGACACGCAGGTTCCGCGACATTTTCTAGATGCAGGCCGTGCCTATATGAACAGCGGCGACTGCGCTTCGGCGGTGCCGATATTGCAAATGGGCTACGCGCTTCAGCAAAATAGCTCGAGTTACAACCCTGACCGTGAAGCGCTGTTCGAAGAATATCTGGCGGACTGCGGCGCCCCGGTGACGCTGCCTCAAGCGGAGGCGACGGAAGAGGCGAGCTAGCTGGTTTAGCCAGAAAGCAGCTCCGTTTTGTCACAGGGATGCAGCATACCCCGCCACCTCCCTACACGATCTGCCGTATCTACGTGCAGTGTGCGGGATCAGAAGACACGGCGGGGATTTTAATGAGTTCACCCCGGTTAGCAGCTAATTAACCACTGATATAGTAGTACACTTGTGCTAAAATCAACAAGCTTATGGCATCCCTGATAGCGCACAGGTAGACTTACGAGCATGATTCCCTTACAGCGTTTTGGCGTCCTTGCCCACCCGCTCCGCCCCCAGTCTGTGCCTGTCAGCGCGGCAATTGTTGACAGCTTGCGGCAGCATGGATTCGATGCCTGGGCGCTAGATACGTGGACAGAAGAAGAGCTTATCAACGCGCTTCATAACACCGGGATGGTGATCGCCATTGGCGGCGACGGCGCGATGCTGCATGCCGCGCGGGTTTGCGGCCCTGCCAGCGTGCCGGTGCTGGGCGTGAATATGGGAAAACTGGGTTTTCTGACCGAAATTCCCCCTGATGAATGGGATCGAACTCTGCCCCTGCTGCTGGATAATCAATTCTGGGTTGAAGACCGCATGATGATTACGGCGCGGGTGATCCGCAGCGGCGGAGAATGCCTGCGGGTGGAAGCGCTGAACGATGTCGTGATCAGCCGTGGCGGAGAAATGGGGCTGGCGCGGGTTTCGGCGTATATTGATGGCGGTTGGACAACCACCTACAACTGCGATGCTGTTATTGTAGCTACAGCCACTGGCTCTACCGCCTATGCGCTAGCCAGCGGCGGGCCGATTCTACCGCCGGAATTACGCAATATGCTGATTGTGCCGGTGGCGCCACATTTGAGCCTGGATCGTTCGATTGTGCTGCCCCAGGGCGCCGACGTCGAGCTGCGGATTGAAGAGATGCGCACCCAGCCATTTCTGGCAGTGGATGGCACAAAGGCATTTCAATTTCAAGCGGACGATTTACTGCGCGTGCAGGCCAGCCAGCATACCGCGCGTTTCGTTCGCCTGCGCGAAAAGACTTATTTTTATCGTTCTCTGTTAGATCGTTTAGAACCGCGAGTAAGTAACGAACCTCGATGAGCACCGAAGTGACTATAACCCCTGAACCGGCTGAAGAAATTCACTACTGCGCCGTACACCTTGACCGCGAAACCAGCCTGCGCTGCAATAAATGCGGGCGCTATATGTGCAGCGAATGTGCCATATCTACGCCGGTAGGCTATCGCTGCAAGCAGTGTGTGCGCGGCGTGGAAGACCAATTCTTTAATGCTGCACTGGCCGATTACGCGCTAGTGTTCGTAATAAGTGCATTTATTGCGGCAACTGCGGCGGTTATCGCGCGGTTGATCGGGCTGCCGCTGTTGTTTGCAATTATTCTCGGGCTGCCACTAGGCGGGCTGATCAGTGAAGCTGCTGTGCGGGCATTAAGGCGCAAGCGCGGGCGCTATACCGGCGGATCATGTGTCACCGGTATCATCATTGGCGGAGTGATCGGGCTAGGCGCAGCGATATTATTGCGGTTGTCCGGGGCGTCGGTGAGCGAGATTCCCTTACAGGTGATCTTCCAGGCCATGTTTTCACAAATCGGCCCGCTGCTGATGATCGGATTGGCTGCCTTCGCGGCTTTTGGCCGTTTTCGAATACGGCGATAACACTTTGAGGCGTATATGCTGCTGGAAATTCGCATCCAGAACTTTGCCATCATAGACCAGCTTGAACTTGATTTTGGCCGGGGTTTGAACGTGATCACCGGCGAAACTGGGGCCGGCAAATCCATTATTATTGATGCAGTGGAACTGCTGCTAGGCGGCAAGGCAGATTCGACGTTTGTGCGTTCGGGCGCGGAACGGGCGCTAGTGGAAGGCGTTTTCGCGCTGGATGAACGGGCGCAGAGCGCGATCATGCCGATATTGCAGCGTGAAAACCTGCTTGAGATTGACGCGCAAACGCTGGACGAGGTCACCATCAGCCGTGAAGTGCGGGCAAATGGACGCTCGTCGGGACGTGTAGACGGCGTAGCTGTGAACCTTGAAGTGCTGAGCGAGATTGGCGAAAAGTTGGTGGACGTGCACGGGCAGAGCGCGCATCTTTCGCTGCTGAAACCGGCGCTGCATATTGAGCTATTAGATCGCTATGCCGGGTTAATGGATGCCCGTGCCGCGATTGCTGCGGTGGTCGGGCGGGTTTACGATCTGCGCCGCGAAATGCAGAAGCTGATGGAAGATGAAGCATCCACGCGCCGCCGCGCCGAGCGACTGCGGCATGAGGTTGAGGAAATTGATGCCGCCGGGCTGATTGTAGGCGAAGATGAGACGCTCAAAGCCGAGCGCACCCGCCTTGCTAACAGCGAAACGCTGGCACGGCTGACGGCGGAAGTGGTGGCGCTGTTGTATGGCAGCGATGACAACCCGGAACAGATCGGGGCAGTTGATCAGGTTATGCAGGCATCCGCCTCTTTGAGCAAGCTGGCGGCGATTGATCCGGATCGTCAGGAAGATTTGGATACGCTGGAAAGCGTGAGCGAACAGATTGACGAGGTGGCAACCACGCTGCGGCGCTATCTGGATCATGTTGAATATAACCCCGAACGGCTGGATGAACTGGAAGAACGGCTGGAACTGATCAATCAGCTTCGCCGCCGCTACAACGTTACGGATGTTGCCGGGGTGCTAGCCTATGCTGAAAAAGCCCGCGCTGAACTGGAAACGCTGGATCACAGTGAAGAACATCTGAACGAGCTGACCAAGCAGGAAACGGTGCTGCTGAAACACATCGGCGAACTGGGCGATAGGATCAGCAAAGGCCGCAAAGCAGCTGCCCGGCAGCTGGCCGCAGGAATTGTGAGCGAGTTAGGCGATTTGCGAATGAGCAACGCCCGCTTTGAAGCGCAAATTGAGCAGCAGGAAGACCCGAACGGCGCTTATGTGGGCGATCAGCGGTTGGCATTTGATGAAACTGGCATTGACCGTGTGGAATTTATGATGAGCGCGAATCCCGGCGAGCCGCTGCGCCCGGTGGCGAAGGTCGCCTCTGGCGGCGAGTCGGCGCGCATCATGCTCGGCTTAAAGCGGGTATTAGCCTCTGCCGATCAAACGCCGACTCTAATCTTTGACGAAATTGATCAGGGCATTGGCGGGCGCGTGGGTACGATTGTTGGCGAAAAGCTGTGGGAGCTGACCGGCGAACATCAGGTGATGGTGGTCACGCA
>JACSRP010000068.1 GCA_014879665.1 Anaerolineae bacterium
CGAACCCACACTCCCTTGCGAGAACTACGCCCTGAACGTAGCGCGTCTGCCAATTCCGCCACTTCGGCGTGTGGTTAGCAACATTCTAGCAGACCGAACAACCTTGTCAATGCCAGACTCAGAAGAATGTTAAGCGGGCTTTTCGCCTACGATTCAATTATAGTGGCAAGGGCACATGCTATAATTCGCCCGCAGTTAAAGTGCCTCTATAAAACGTATGTTGGGCGATGATCAGAAAAACATACCTCTTCATTTTCTTGTTGTTCTTCTCCGTGGTTGGTGCTTCAGCTTTTGCCCAGACCGGCGTCACCGCTGAAGCGGTGGGCACTGCCAATCTTCGAACCTTGCCGGGGACGGAAGGCACCGAGATCATCGGCATGATCAATGCCGGCACACAATATCCGGTCATCGGGCGAAGTGAGTTCTTTCCATGGTTGTTACTCGCCAGCCCTTCAAGTAGTGACCCATTGGGTTGGGTGTTTGCTGATCTCGTCTCGGTGTCTGGCAGACTGAACGATGTGCCTATTTCGATGCTAGATATTTCGGTTGGTTCAGAAACCACGTCTGAACAAACAACCGTCGTGCCTGCGCTAACGCCTCCCGCAGCGGTGGGTACTGCAACGATAGCCCCTACAACTTCAGCGACGCCTGCGCCAACATCTGCGCCCGCTGGAACGGTGACCGGTATAGCGAACGGCGAAATTAATATCCGTTACGGCCCCGGTACCGATTATCCACGAATCGGCGTTGCCCGCGCTGGCGATATCTTTGAGCTTACGATACGTCATGTACTCGTTCCATGGGTGCAAATTGTGTACCCGGCTTCACCTACTGGCTATGGTTGGGTCCTGCTTGAACTGCTGGAAGTGACCGGAAATGTTGAAACACTTCCAACAACCTCACAGACTACATTTTCGCAGCCTAGTTTGACGCCAACGCCATCGGGCGTGCGCCCTGCGGAAGTGATCGGCGTTGACTCAGTGCCTGTATCCCCGGAATTTGCAGCTTTGGGCGAGCAGATAGCCTCTCTTATGCTCAACGCCGGGTTCGATCCAGTGACTAGCACATTTGGCGCATTTTTTGTGATGAATCTACAAACGGGGGAAGCATTATCCATCGGTGAAGATATTGCCTTCAGCGGCATGAGCGTGAACAAGATGGCGATCCTCGCAGATTACTTCCGGTCATTTGAGTCGCCGTTGCGCGATGAACAGGCGATCACGCTTGCCGAAGCAATAGTGTGCAGCGAGAATATTTCTACAAATGAAATGCTATCGGCTATCGGCGGGGGTAATCCCTACACAGGCGCGGAACACGTAAGCGAAATGCTTTCGCAGCTTGGCCTTGCCGATATGTTCATCTACACTCCATTCGCGAATGATCCATTTGTGACGCCGCAAGCGCCAATTTATCCTGCGCCAAGGCCGGGCATTGATCAAGTGAGCGCACAACCAGATCCCTATAATCAGCTCACCATCAACGAGGTTGGGGCGCTGCTAAACGGGATGTACCAGTGTGCTTATAACGAAAGTGGTATTTTGCTGGAAACCTTCCCCGAATCATTCACCCCCGATGAATGCCGGGATATGCTTAGCATCATGAACAATAACCGGGTGGGCAATCTGCTTGAACGGGGCATACCTGCCAATACTCCGCTGGCCCATAAACATGGCTGGATTAATGATACACACGGCGATGCCGGGATCATCTTTTCGCCGGGGGGAACTTATATTCTCGCGGTGGTGATGCATGGTCCCACATGGCTAAATTTCGAACAGTCAGAACCAGTCGTTGCCGAAATTTCACGTACTGTTTACAACTATTTCAACCCCGATCAACCGCTTCCCGAAATTCGTACGATTGACGCTGAAGAAGTTGGCGATGTTGCGGCCTGTTTGAACAGCCTGCTTGGCAACCCGCTGATCACGCAGCTTACAGAACGCGATTTCTAGCGATATTGACAGATGCCAGCAGGCGTAGGGTAAACACCTAATCTGAACTGAAATTACGCAGCAAAAGCCCCCATTGCATGCCAAACTTTGACGCGCGATGGGGGCGAAATGTTTTTGACGCTATTTTATGGAGACTTAGCCCTTTACGCCGCCAAGTGATAACCCGCCAACGATGAAGCGCTGGAATGTGAAGAACAGCACTAAAATTGGCAGCGAAATCAAAATAGAGAGCGCCGCGAACTTCTGCATATCCGGTGGCGGCTGGTTTGCGCCGCCCGTTAAAGTTGCTAACGACATTGCCAGTGTATAGTTCTGTGTTTGCCCGGTCAGGAATATCCATGACAGGATGAATTCCGTCCACCCGCTCATGAAACTAAACAGGATGACAATAGCAAATGCCGGAAGCGCCAACGGCACCATAATCCGGATGAAAGTTTCGATACGCCCGGCGCCGTCAATGAGAGCTGCTTCTTCCAGTTCTTTAGGGATGGTGTCGAAATAACCCTTTAGATTCCAGATAGCGAAGGGCAGCCCGCCGGATGAGAATGCCAGCGCAAGTCCCAGCAGCGTAGTACGCAATGTTTGCGTATTACCGCGCACTAATGTGAGCCTATATTGCAACGTTGAATATGTGAACGCGGCAATCAAGGCTGCCACCAGTGCCAGCAGCAAAATGATGATAAAGGTTTTCGGCGCAATCATGCCGCTCAAGCCTTTGGCAATCAACCAGATCGCCGCTGAAGCGACCAGTGCGCTAACCCACGCTATCAGGACATACGGCAGCATTGCCGTGATCACGCCATCACGAATGGTATAGTATGTTTGTGCGTTCTGATCAACATCTGTTTGCGCCGCAGTCAGCGCTTCTTGAGCGGTGGTTAAGTTTGCTGCCGCTTCATTCACATTTGCCCGTGCTGAATCCGCTGCCTGACGGAGGCTGGTAGCGGCATCGGTTGCGGTCGCAATACTGCCAGCAAAACTAGCTATCGCCGCTGGCATCCCCCCGCTTTGATATTCCGCATAGGCGACCTGCGCCGCAGTCAGCAAATAATCATCCAGCGCTCCGGGTAAATTTTCCCGTTCAGTCATAACCTGTTGTAAACGGGTGGCTGCTGCTTCGTCATTCGCCGCACTTTCAACGTCAGCTTGTAACTGGTTAATCGCCGCAACCACAGCTTCCGCCTGCGCAGCGCGTTCTTCGCGCCGTAGAGCCGTGGTATCGCGCTGGGTAACACTCTGAGCGCGTTGATTCACTTCAGCCTGCACATTGATAAGCGTATTATTTAGTGTCTTGAGCGGATCTGCAATCAGCGTGGTATATAAAGGATTGCGAGCGAACATCACGACAATTGTGGCAAAAATTGCGACCAGCGCAAATAGAGCCACGCCGATGGCGACAGCAAGCGGAGACGGATTAATGTATCTTTCCGGGTTATATTTTCCTAGCCTGCGCACCAGCGTGAACAGCAGAAAGACAAAAAGGCCAACGAGTATCCCGGCAAATATAGAAGGGAAAAACTCGGCCACAGTAGAAGGCATCACCACTGCATTAAACATGAGATACAGCGGAATGATGATCCCGGTAGACGGAAGCAGCAGCAAAACGATGAAGGTGAGCATTCCTGCTTCGCGTCCGATAAACCGGAAGCGTGAGAATGCATAGGCAGCCGATGACCCTAACACGACCGTAAAGACCGAAACGCCTAGCGCGATGAATAGGCTGTTCATCAAAAGCTGGCCGAAATAGACCGGGAAAGTATTCGAGAACGGCTCACTTAGTAATCGCTGGAAAGCCAGCAAATTGGCATTTGCAGGAATCAGATTTAAGTCGGTTGGGCGTGAAATACCGCGCGGGTCAACCGCCATCGAAATAATCCACAGCACCGGAAACATCACCAGTACCAGCATTAGCAGCAGAAATATCTGCAAGAAGATTTGCCGGATGACGATGCCACGTGTACGACGATTCATTGAAAATCGCCCGGTACTAGACTGTCCCGCAGAACGGGATGACGGAACGGAGAGACCTTGCGCCGTTGGTTGGACAGATGAATTCATAGTCATGGCGAAATTTCCGTTTCTACGCTTCGTCAAATGATTTAGTCGCGCGGGTAATGCGATTGTTGATCAAGGTGATGATCAGCAGGATGAAGAACACGATAATGGCGAATGCGGAAGCAACGCCATAGAGCTGCTCTTGCTGAATCAGCTTATAGGCTTGCGTCACCAATAACTCGGTTTGTCCCGCGGGGCCGCCTGCTGTAATGAAGAAAATGACGTTGAACTGATTAAATGTCCAAATCGTGCCTAACATAATTGCCGGAACCATCGCCGGGCGAATCATCGGCAGCGTAATTTTCTTAAACTGCACCCATTTACTAGCCCCATCCACGTCTGCAGCTTCATAGAGATCGAGTGGGATGCTTTGCAGCGCGCCCGTAGCGACGACCATCATAAACGGCCAGCCTAACCAGATATTTGCGATCAGAACACAGTAGAACGCCAGTACTGGCGCACCTGCGCGATCAAATAATCGCAAGGCAATATTTGAAGCAAAGCCTTGATTGGTCAGAATATCCAGCAGGGTGCCAATGGCGACCGCGCCAAGCACTATCACTATCGCTAGCGTAAACACTGTGCGCTGTACGTCAATTCCACCCCTTTCTTTGTTTTTTAGGCCAAGTCGTCGTGTCCGCAGCACCAGCCAAACAACCACCAGCGTAGAGACTGCCACCAGCAAAACGGGCATGATCGGCAGTAAATTCACGGGCTTATCTTGCGACCCTAACCAGTTGATGTTGGTTGCAAAATTTGTGCCAAATGCGCGGTTAATTTCACTAATGAGAAGATTTATACCGCCGTTATTCTGCTGCCATAGGTTATTCCAGATCAGCGCAGTGATATAGCCTGGCAGCGCCCACGGAAGCACGAATACTGCGCGGTAGATGCGCCGGCCAAGTACAACCTGCCCATTTAGAGCGACGGCTACGGCGATGCCAATAGTGGCATGAAAAAGCACGTTGACCAACGTCCACATGATATTGAAGCCGAGCAGCGGTAGAAAAGCATAATTGGGGACGTTGATATTGCCAGTAATAACGTTAACGTAATTTTGTAGGCCCACAAAGGTCGCCGGGCTACCGGAGAGGTGGATTGCGCGATAATCAAAAAATGAAATGACGACTTGATAGAACTGCGGTAGAAAAGTGATGAAGATCATCAGGACGATCGATGGCAAAATGAAAAGCCAGGGTACCCCGCTGGTTCTGACTCCGGACTTGAAACTCTGCCACATACCGGGTGGCTGTCCCCCTGAAGTAATTGATTGCGATGCTGCTGCCATTGTTTCAACTCCCTGACAACACACGGGGCAAGGTAACTAAAACGACCTTGCCCCGTGGAGCGACTCTTAATGCGCTGCGGCTGCTTTCAGCCGCAAATAGACTTACTCAGCGTGCATCGCGTCAATGCCGGCCTGAATCAGATCGTAGGCGGCTACGCGAGCTTCGGCAGGTGTTTGCCCGCCAGAGCTTACTGCGGTAATGGCTTCGCCCATCGGCCCCCAGAACTGGCTGAGTTCAGGGCGGTTCGGGAAGGGAGTACCCAGCGCAAACTGTTCGCCAAAAACTGCGAGGTTCGGGTTTTCAACTTCAACAGCACCGTTCACCGGCAGCAAACCACCTTGTTCAGAGGCGATAGTCTGGCCTTCAACGCTGGTCACACAGGCTGCCCAGCTTGCAAATGCTGCGGTCTTGGCTTCGTCTGCTGCGGCATTGGTGGAGAGCATAAAGCCTTCACCCTGCGCGAACAGAGCAGGAACGTTACCGTTATCCAGGGCGGGCATCACTGCGACACCGAGATCGTCACCGAGATCCTGCTCGAACTGAGCCAGATTCCAGATACCGTCGTAAACCATCGCGACTGTACCCTGCTGGAAGCCGGGATTTGGCGAAGCGCCGTCAACGACTACACCGCTGGCGGGATCCTGAGCGAGGTTGTACATGTCCTGATGAAGCTGGAGGAAGGCATCCATCGCTGCGGCACCATCGGTATCCGCTGCGAAATTAGCATTGCCATCGGCATCCATGAGGCTGCCATCCAGCGAATACAGGAAACCGGCGCTGTGGAAGAAGCCGTTCTGGAAGGCGAGGCCGGTCACACCGTCAAGCGCCAGTTCTTCAGAAATGGCGAGCACATCTGCCCATGTTTCCGGGGCATCTGGTACGAGGGCGCGGTTATAGAAGAATGCGAGGGTCTTGGCGCTGTAGGGAATACCCCAAATATCGTCGTTGTAGCTGAACAGTCCCCATGCCGTCTCGCTGGCATTGGCGCGCAGTTCGTCGGTGACCAGATCAGTGACAGGGGCAATCGAACCAGCATTGGCAAGTTCGCCCGCCCAGTCGTTCGCCCAGATCAGCATATCGGGGCCTTCGCCGGTGCCGATCGCATTACGAACGCTGTCCTGATATGTATTGCTGGGGTTGAATACCTGTTCAACTGTTACGCCGTAGTTGTCGGCGCAGTAGTCAATCAGAGCCAGCAGCGCATCGCCTTCGGCATCCTGCTTGGCATGCCATAAAGTGAGTGATGCTGAATCTTGCGCGCCCACCACACCAATCGTGGTAGCGGCAAGCATTGCCCCGGCGGCAATACCCATTAAACCTTTTAGCTTCATGAATGATACTCCTTGAACGTTTCACTTACACAAGTGCGAAAATGGCTGTGTTGTTTCGCCATGAGTAATTATACCCTTAATTCGAGGAGCCTCACAAACGGTTCATCCAGATATTTTGCACAAAGTGATCATGTAATGCGGCCTGCCATGCTGTACGCGCGGATACAGCTCCTAGCGCCAGTGTCCAATCCATGAGTGCATCATAAAGATGCTCAAACATCGTTTGCTGGCGAACAACCGCAGTCGCTGTTTCCTGCGTGTGCGTCATCAGATCGAATACTTCAAGTTTGCATTCTATCGGCGCGTTGGCAATTCGGCTCTCTACCTGTGGGTAACAGCCAGCCATCAATTGTAACAGCCAGTATTCAAGGTCTTGAGCTGTATAAAAACTGTTTAGATCGATGCCTGTAAGCTTCTTCAGGTCACGTCCCATATTCTCGCGCAAATCGAACAAGCGTTGACGGCATGATTGAATCCGCTGATTTAAGTCATCTGCCAGTTCGCGCATGAGGGCAACCGGGGGGATTTCTTGCGCAATCTGGGCTTCGATAAAGCGCTCAAAGAGGCCGCCGTCTTCTTCAGATAGACAGCGCTCAAGGATCAACGTCGCTTCCATACGTAGTGCATGATAGTCCCGCTGTAGTTGAGAAGAAAATAGATCCAAATTAGGCAGTTTACCTGTTGCCATAACAGTTATTCCACCGGGGTTGGCGCACATAGGCGATATAAATAGTCCCATGTATAGATGCCGGTATGATGGCCGTCATCCCACGTCGGCATGAGCGCATAGTTGCCGACGAGATCGATCTTCTCCACTTGATAGGATCTTTTGGGAGTGAGTGAGAGAATGTTGTCAGGATCATACTCACGCCCCATATACTGATGACCTCCCCTACATTCAACGCATGGGCATGCTTCGCGAAGTTCTGATAACGGGTAACGGCACGCCTGCTCATCGTTCCATAAAATTTCAAGGAAATGTTCAGTCTTGTTCAGCGTGATAGATTTAGGAGTGGGCTTCATTTGCGATAATACCTGCCATTTGCTGCCTGCTTCTTATAACTACTTCACTATAGCACGAGCATTGCTACCTGAACGCTTAAGCCTCCCCTCTGTGTCTCTGTGGTTCAAACCCTTTCTTCTGGTACTCTCCGCGTCCTGGTGGGTCAGATTTTGATGCGCTAGCCCCCCTGAAAAGAGGGGTTGTTCGTTTGCATATAGCGATGGCTCTGCTAAAATGACTCCTTTGGCAGGTACAATCATATGGCTCATGCTTGCTAGACACTGGAGACGCCTAATGCGTTTGCGTATTGTTGTAGTTGTAGGATTACTCGTGACGGTGCTTGCAGCATGTCAGGGGCCGCCGCCCACTGTGGTATATGTCATTACTTCCACCCCGGATACGACAGAAGAAACAACCATCGAAGTAACCTCTGAAGCAACGGTTGAAGTGACTGAAGGCAGTGTTGCGTCGCTGCCAACACCCATAGAAGTGACCTTAGATGCGGTTGCATCGGTGCCGGCCAGCAGCGCCCTTACGCCAACTGCGCTTCCTTCGGGTTTCCCGACGCCAATCGCTGTCCCTATCCAGTACGCTGAGCAGTTGTTTGAGAACGGGCGTATGTTCTGGTTGCAGCCTATCGGCCAGATCTGGGTATTAATCGTCACTGGAGAAGGGCGCGGAACCTGGTCTACCTATGAAGATACCTTCATTGAAGGTGAAGCCGAATCTGATCCGTCCTTAGTGCCCCCGGAAGATAATTTACAGCAGCCCGTGCGTGGTTTTGGAAAACTGTGGCGTACGAACGAGGAAGTTCAAAATGCGCTGGGTTGGGCTGTGAATCCCGAATTTGGTTATGTGGAAAGTTATGAGTATCATGCTGGCGGAAATGTGGATGCCAGCGGCGGTTTCACGCCAGAACCGGGCTACCACATCATTTACAGTTTATACGGTGAGCGCTTCCGTCTGAATGAAGCTGACGGCACATGGGTGCTGGGAGGCTAACTCTTTGAGCGATTCGCTTCGGCGGTGGTCACTTACCGCCGCCGATCCCTTTAGCGGCGTAATTGCCGCTGATGCGCGTATCTCAAAAACGGATTATCACAACGATCAAATCTGGGAACTGCGACTAGGGCAGGCCGATTCCACCGCGCTTTCGCTGAATACCCGCTTTGGCGGGCGTATCGGCCTTGTCAGCATCGCCCCGCTTTGGACGTATGAGGGGCGCAGTATTTATGCGGCTTCGGGATACGTAAAACCTCCTGTGATCACGCGGTTTGCGCCGGGTCTTATTCGCGCTGAGGCGCAGCTGCTTCCCTTCATTTCCTCAATTTCTGAATTTCTAATAGTAGACAGCCACACCGTTGTTGGCCGCTTTTTGCTGGCAAACTATGGGCATATCCCCGTTGAGCTTCAGCTTGATTTAGTGGTTTTTGCTGCCAATGAGGAAGGGGAGCTTACGCCTAAACGCTTGACTCCGCCAAATTACCCCCTTGCGTTAGGGATTCCGCTGGATGGGCTTCAGCCCGCCATCGTCATGGAAGGCGCGCAGCTAGATGATTTCGGTGCCCGTAAATTGACCTGTAAAATTACGGTGCCCCCGAGCGATAAAACGGCTGTGCAGTGGAGTTGTGCCGGCTATACCCACTATCCAGAATCCATTGCTGCGGCCTCGCAGGCGGTGCGTACCAATATCGTGACTCAGGTTAAGCATTTGCTGCAAATCGCGCCGGAAATACCCTTCATAGAAACCGGCGATACCGCAGTTGATGCCGCGATATCCGCCAGCTATCAGCAGACAATACAATCTTTTCTGAATCCAACCTCATCGCTGCCGCATCCCTCGTTTGTCTCAACGCGGCAGCCAGAGCGCGGCGCCGATAGTGTGCGAAGTTGGAGCGGCCAAAACCCGACTCATGCCTATCTGGTTGCGCTGGCGGCTGCCCCGGTCAACCCGGCGCTAGCGCAGGGAATACTGCTCAATTATCTTGCCGTACAGCGTGCGGACGGATGGATTGACTGGAAGCCCGGCCTTGACGGTCAGCGGCAGGGGATGTTGTGCCTGCCAATACTCGCGCAATTAGCCTGGAAAATCTTTGAATATACCGAAGATCGCGCATTCCTTGAGCAGGCTTATCTGCCGCTGGTGAAGTTTTTTGAGCGCTGGTTGCAGCCTGATCTCGATGCCGACGGCGATGGAATACCGGAATGGCAGTCAGAAGTTCAGACCGGCTATCCCTATTCAGCGGCCTTTGCCGTGGGCAGAAGCTGGGGGCAGAATGCAGATATTCGCGCCATCGAATCACCAGACTTGATCGCCTATCTGCTCTCAGAAGCGGCCAGCTTGCGGCAGACAGCGCATTTCCTGAACGATAGCGATGGCGAAAATCGCTGCCAGGGGCATATCGCCCGCTTGGCCGGCCTTCTGGAAACCTTCTGGCAGGATGGCCGTTATCATTATCGCGACCGCGATCTTGATATATCGCTTTCGGGAAGCGTCGTTTTAGAGGATGTGCGCGGGGGCGAAGATTTATCTGTAGGGCTTGAGATAAAACCCGTTAACCGGCTGATTGTAAGCATCCACGGTGGGGCAGAGCGCCAGCCGAAATTTACTTTGCGCATGTCTGGTAAAGATGCGCAGGGCAGCCCGATTCAGGAAACCGCAGACTCGAAGGCCTTCATCTGGACGCACAGCCGCGGCGTGTATACCTCAAACCATGCCTGGAGTCGCTTAGATACCATTGCCACGCAGGGGCTAACCACAGGTTTCAAAGTGCGTCTTGCCACGCTCGATACCACAGCCTATGACATCAGCGCGTTGATCCCCTTCTCGACGCCTGATCTCCAGGCCGAACGTACTGCTGAACTGGCGCGCGCAGTTCAAGCTGATTTTATGCGCGCCAATGGCGTCACCATGGCCGCAAAAACCGAACCGCTGTTCGACCCCGCAAATGCGCGTGGCCCCGGCGGCATCTGGCTGTTCTGGAACACGCTGATCGGTGAGGCACTTATTGATACAGGCATGACCACTGAAGCATCTGAACTTTTGCAGCGGTTGCTGAAAGTGCAAACAGAAACCTTACGCGCGGAAAAGCACTTTTTTGAGTTTTATCATACCGATCAGCCGCGTGGGTTGGGCGAGCGGGGCAGCGTCGCCGGGCTGATCCCCTTACATTTATTGTTACGAGTATTCGGAGTTCGCGTAATTTCGCCGTCGGTGGTCATCGCAGGCGGCGCATTTCATTGGCCATCCCCAATCAAAATAGCCCATCACAATGTCTTTGTGGAGCGCAATCAGCAGGGGACGCAGATCAACTTTCCTACGGGGCATGTACATCGCCTTTCGCCCGATGCGCCTTTAACCCGCATAACCGATCCGCGGGCAAAGAGCGCCACCCCATGACCGATGCTGAAAATAGAATCGGTCTTGAAACGCTCGATCAACATCGTGATCGATTTATAGACTCCTTCGCGCATGCGCTACGGAATCAAATCGCGGCCATCGGCGGCTATGCCGATCTCATTGAGGGAAGCGGCAGCCTGAATGAAGATCAGCAGTTGTTCCTTAAACGGGTTCAGTCTGGTGTAGAACGCCTCAATCATATGCTGCCATCGTTGATCGATCTGGCGTGGCTGGAAGCAGAAATCCCTTTCCCGGAACAGCATCTGGCGCTGGATCAACTCGTGGCGGGTGTCTCCGCTAGTTTAGAAATACAAGCTGGCTTGAAGGGAATTCGAATCACGATCTCTATCGCTGAGCCACCGCCGCTTATTCCCGGTTATGCCACGCGCTTAAAACAGGCATTGACCGAAATTATCCGTAATGCCCTCTGCTATTCACCCTCAGATAGCAGCGTAACTATAAAACTCTGGCGTGATCAAAAAGCGATCTGCTGTTCGGTTGCAGATCAGGGCATTGGCATCAGCGCGATGGATCAGGAACTTGTTTTTGACCGCTTGTTTCGATCTTCCGATCCGCGTGTACGCAGCGTGCAGGGCAGCGGGCTGGGGCTAACGCTCGCAAATCGTATCGTTCGCGCTCACAACGGCGAATTGAAAGTTGCTAGCCAATTGAATCAGGGCAGTATTTTCACCATCAGTCTGCCACTCAATCATGACTCACTTAACCGCTAAACGAATCTTCATCACCGGCGCAACTGGCTTTTTGGGCGGCTGCCTTGCCCCGCGTTTAGTCGCTGAAGGTGCGCACGTAGTGGCTTTAGCCCGCTCAGAAGTGAAAGCCGCGACGCTGAAAGAGCAGGGCATCGAAACCATATCCGGCGATCTGCTTGATCTCGACTCGCTGCGTCGCGGCATGCGCGACTGCCAGATCGTGATCCACATGGCTGCGGCGGTTGATGGCAGCTACGATGAAATGTACCCCGCCACCGTGACCGGCACACAAAACGTGATGAATGCCGCCGCTGATATTGGCGTTCGCCGGGTCGTGCATGTCAGTTCAATCGCCGTCTACGGGCTGCTGGCGCGCAGTCTTTACGCAGAGGATACGCCCCTTGCGCGTGCCGAATATCCCTATATCACCACTAAGCAGTTGGCCGAAGAGAAAGTGAAGCAAATTGGCGCGGATCGCCAGTTAGAATGGGCGATCATCCGCCCCGGCATGATCTATGGGCCGCGCGCCGGGCTGTGGACAAAAGGACTATTCCAATTGGCGTCTTTGCGTCCCACGCCGTTTATCGGCGACGGTTCTGGAAATGCCGCGCCTATTTACGTGGATGATGTGGTTGAAATGTTGGTGCGTGCTGCCGCCAGTGATCGCGCCATCAACCAGATTTTTAACTGCGTCATGGATCCGCCTCCTACATGGCGCGAATTTATCGGCGTATACCAGCGCTTGGCGCAGCATTCCACATGGTTAAGTATTCCTATCTCCCCCGTCTATGCGGCTGCCGCTGCGATCATGCTGTTTGCGCCTCGCAAAACCGTGCTGCGCGATCTTCCTGACGGCTTGAATTGGCTCACACATAAAAAACGTTATCCAATGGATAAATCTCGCCTGTTGCTAGGTTGGGAGCCACAGATTTCTCTTGATGAGGGTATCGCCCGCTGTGCTGAATGGCTGCGAACGACCCGATTGCTGCCTGTGATAACCGGATGAGGCATATCTTGATTCTCCGCAGCATAATTTCCTGTGGTAGGGACGCCGCATATGGCGTCCGACGGCTTATCTAGTAGACATTTCCATGCACGACTGGCTCAGTATCTTTCTAATTACACTGATCGGTTTCGGAATAGCCGCACTGCTTTACTGGCTGCTCATTGAAACCGAAGGCGTTTTTCTTGGTCAGCGTGTAGTGACCTGGTTATATAACCGTTATGCCCGGCGTTATGATGAGATCAAGCGTTTTGTGCCACAGTTGGAAGTTCAACATTTATCGCAGCCCTTGATGCAGGAAATTGCCCCGAATCGCGTGCCTAAAGTTCTCGATGTAGCCGCTGGAACCGGGCGAATGCCGGTGGCGCTGCTGCGCCTTGCCGGATTTTCCGGCCATGTGATTGGTGTTGATCTCAGCCTGAAAATGTTGGCGATTGCAGTGGCCAAAACCGATTCCCCGCGTGTCAGCTTTATCTGCGCCCCTGCTGAACGACTGCCATTCCCCGATCAAACTTTTGATGTGGTCACTTGCCTTGAGGCGCTGGAGTTTATGGCAAATTCGCGCGCCGCACTCTGCGAAATGGCGCGAGTCTTGAAACCGGATGGTGTGCTGCTGGCGACCAACCGCCTGACCGGAAAATGGATGTTTGGCCGGCGTTGGTCAGCCGGGCAAATGCAAGAAGCTCTCGAAGCTGCCGGCTTTGTTCAAATTCAATTTGAACGCTGGCAGGTAGATTACGAGAAAGTATGGGCGAGAAAACCCTTAACTTGAAATACCCGCGTATCCTTCTTGCCTGCTGCGCTGTGCCGTAGGGACAAGGCATGCTTTTCCCCCTCTTCCCCACTTCCGGATGAATCTACAGGATTGCCCCTAAAAACTGTTCCCCAAAAAAAGAACAAACGTTCTTGTTTTAACAGAACTTCTGTGCTAATATTGGCTATGTCGGTTTATTGAGGGACTTGATCATGGCTTATTCCAACGCACCTGTAACCACGAACTTGCAAGCCTTTGACACTCCCCCGCCTAAAGGCGGGAAATTCTTACTTCAACCAGCGCAGCACTCGGGGAGTGTCTTATGCGCTGTCCACAAGCGTTTATCGTCTCCGTATATCCTGCGGCGACGAGTTTCAAACCCTCTTTGTGGATGTTGATCGCGGCGTTCACGTCACGATCCAGAAATGCACTACAAGAGGGGCAAAGCCAACTTCGTTCGGAAAGGGCAAGATCGCTATGCTTATAGCCACAGTAGGAACAGGTTTTCGAGGATGGGAAATAGCGCCCGATTTTAAGGACAGTCTTTCCCTGCCATGCGGCTTTGTATTCCAACTGGCGTATCAGTTTCGACCATCCCGCATCGCCAACACTTTTTCCCATGCGCTTAGCGATCCCCAACACGTTCAAATCCTCAACAAACACCGCTTGGTTTTCGCGGATGAGTTGAGAGCTAAGTTTGTGGAGATCGTCTTTGCGGCAGTTCGCAACGTGTTCATGCAAACGCGCTACTTTTTGCTTCTGTTTGTAGCGATTTTTCGATCCTTTCAGTTTTCGAGAAAGCGAACGCTGAGCGCGGGCAAGTTTTCGTTCGGTACTTCGGTAGTGACGCGTATTACTGACCTTGCGCCCGTCCGAAAGCGTGACCAGATCAATGCTTCCCAAGTCGATACCAACGCTATTTTTAGTCGATATTTCGACAGGATCGGGAATTTCAATCTCGATCTCACACAACAGAGAGACGTGCCAACCGCTTGCTCTGTGGCGTATAGTCGCACGTTTAATCACGCCCTGAATTTCACGGGACTGGCGGAACTTCACCCACCCAATCTTAGGCAGCCAGACGCGCCCCGATTCAGCCTTCACTCCTTGCGGATAGCTGAACGATTGCTTGCGTCCGTGTTTGTTCTTAAAGCGTGGGTATCCGTTCTGTTTGCTGAAAAAACGTTTGAACGCATCGTCCAGATCAAGCACCGCATCCTGAAGTACCTGAGACTGAACTGTATTCAGCCACGCCGTTTCCTCAACCTGTTTCAACACCGGAAGTTGTTTTATTTGCCTGTAGGCAGAAGGAGACTTGCCTGTTTCCTTGTAGGCTTCGCTGCGTTCGGCAAGCATGCGATTCCAGACCCAACGAACAGAGCCGCAATATTGTCGGAATTGTTGTTCCTGTTCACGGGTGGGCTGAAGGCGAAATTGAAAGCCTTTGCGAATCATGATGATTGCGCCCGAATGTATGGTTCGATGACAGCAGCACTCACATTTCCGGCAGTACGGCAGAAATAGCCATGCGTCCACAAAGAAGGGAGTTTAAGCAAATGTGGAAACTCAGATCGCAGTATTCGAGAGGAACGTCCCTTAAATGCGCGAACAACATCATGCGGCTTTTCTTTGGGAGTCGCTTCTACAAACAGGTGAACGTGATCAGGCTGAATAGCAAGACTGAGAACTACCCAACCGTTTTCTTGAGCCACTTCTTCGCAGATTTCACGAAGGCGCTTGGCAACATCACCAACCAACACCTTCTTGCGACGTTTGGGTATCCAAACAAAGTGATAGTTCACCTGATATACCGCATGATTAGAACGTCGAAGATCATCTTTTTGCATGTAGATAATATACTACATATCGACAAGCAAGGGAAACGTGCGCTTTCATCCAAGTGCTAAAGCACAAGGTTTTCTCGCGACGGAGAACTATAACGGCGCTTTGTACACCGCCCTTACAGCCGGATGGATTCATCCTCCGGCATTATAGGCGCATCCTAATGTTGCGCCCACTGATATCCTCTCGCCCCCTACATCTTTAACCCCTCACTTTGCGGCTTGCGCGACCTGTATCGCGCCCCTAGAATCTGCCTTCAATGAGTATGACTGTGGTGAGGTTGGTATCTTAACCAACCGTGTGAGGAGATACCCCGTGATTGTTGTCACCCGCGAAATGAGCCGGTTAGTGCGCGAAGCGCTGCAAGCGGCGCAAACTGCCGGAAAAATACCTGAATTTGATCTTGATGGTGTGGATGCTCGCGCCAGTAAACGGGCTGAACAGGGCGATTACAGCGCCGCTTTAATGCCTTTTGCCCGCTCAGCGCGCATCTCCCCCTTGCAGCTTGCGCAGATAGCGGTGGAATATCTGCCTGAGGCTGAGTCTGTGAGCCGGGCGGAGGCAGTTGCGCCGGGATATGTTAATCTATTCTTGAGCGAAGATTGGCTGCGATCTCAGCTAGAAGCTATTTATACTGAAGCGGACGATCTCTATCGCTTGCAAATTGGGCAGGGCAAACGCGCTCAAGTGGAGTTTGTCAGCGCCAATCCCACCGCTCCGCTTCATATTGGCCGCAGCCGCGGCGCTGTCGTTGGCGATACGATGGCTCGCCTGTTGGAAGCTGCTGGCTATGACGTTCAGCGCGAATACTACTTTAACAATGCCGGCGCGCAGATGCGTAATCTTGGAAACAGCTTGCGTATTCGCTATTTGGAGGCATTAGGGCAAACTGTTGACCTGATCGATTCTGAGCGCGAAACCTTCTATCAGGGGGAATATCTACGCGATTTCGCCCATGAACTAGCCTTAGAAAAAGGCGATGCGTGGGTGAATGAAGATTATCAGGTGTTCAAAGCCTATGCCGAGCAAAAGATGTTCGAGATGATCAAGGCGACTCTCAATCGTGTAGATATTCATCACGACATCTTTTTTAACGAAAACTCACTCTATGAAAGCGGCGCTATCTGGGAAGTGCTGGAGGAACTGGATCGGCGCGGCTACGTTTATAAAGCTGCGAAATCGGCAGTTTCTGACCAACAAGGTGATGACGAGGAGTCCGGGGGCAAGGCTGAAGCGACATGGTTCCGTAGTTCGAATTTTGGCGATAGTAAAGATCGCGTGCTGGTCAAGAGCAGCGGAGAACCAACCTATACGCTTCCGGATATTGCCTATCATAAAGATAAACTGGATCGAGGGTTCGATCTCTTGATCAATGTGCTTGGCGCCGATCACTACACCCAATATCAGGTGGTCCGTTCAGGTATTCAAGCGTTAGAGATGGATGCTTCAAAGATTCACGTGATCATTGTGCAGTTAGTCGCCATTTTGCGCGGCGGCGAAGCGGTACGCATGAGTTCCCGCAAAGGTGATTTTGAAACGCTCGACGATCTCATTGATCAGACCAGCGCCGATGCCGTTCGCTACATGCTTTTAGCCCGTAGTTCCGATACGCATCTTAACTTTGACCTCGATCTGGCGATCAAAAAATCAACCGAGAATCCGGTCTATTACATTCAATATGCGCATGTGCGCTGTGCCGGCATTTTCCGTGAGGCGGTGGCGCGTGGGGTGCGCGTGCAAAATCCTGATCTGAACTTACTAGGGGAACCTGAGCTGAAGTTTCTCCGTAAAGTGCTGGAGCTTGGCGAGACAATTGAACTTTCAGCATCGGCGTTTGAGCCGCATCGAATCGCCTTTTATGCATTAGAACTGGCCAACGCCTTTCATCCCATTTTTGACAATGTGCGCGTGCTGGCTAGTGATGTTGATCCTGCTGTGGCGCAGGCGCGTTTGTATTTCTTTGGCGCCGCGCAAATTGTATTTCGGCGGGTGCTGCATTTGATGGGGATGACTACGCCCGAAGTCATGTGACGCACCTTAACCGAACAAGACTTTCTTTCTTTAGTGTCCCTTGCCTCAGCGCTAGGGGCTAGAACTTTTGCCTAACGCCATAATCGTTGTTTGATCGATATTTGCATGCATAAGGATGGAACTCATGGGAATAAAGCCTGATCATTGGATACGTAAGATGGCGCTCGAACACGGTATGATTGAACCCTTCGTCGAAAATCAGGTGCGCGAAGGCGTAATTAGCTTCGGGTTGTCATCCTATGGCTACGATATGCGCGTCGCCGATGAATATAAAGTATTCACCAATGTTTATTCGGCTGTCGTAGATCCAAAGAATTTCTCACCGCAGTCGTTTGTAGATATTCAAACCGACAACTGCATTATTCCCCCCAACTCATTCGTGCTGGCGCGTTCAGTCGAATATTTTCGCGTTCCCCGCACCGTTCTCTGTGTCTGTTTGGGGAAATCCACTTATGCTCGTTCGGGGCTAGTGGTCAACGTGACTCCATTTGAGCCGGAATGGGAAGGTTATGTCACCATCGAGATCAGCAACACCACGCCATTACCTGCGAAAGTCTATTCTAATGAGGGCGTTTCACAGGTGTTATTTTTTGAGGGTGACGATGCTTGCGAAGTGTCATATTTGGATCGCAAAGGTAAATATCAGGGTCAGCGCGGCGTGACCCCGCCAAGACTCTAAGACCCAGCGAATTAAGCCCCTAGCGACTCTGTGGTTCAATCATGCAGTCGCTTCTTCGGGTGCTCCGTTACGCCAGCGGTAACCTTGGGGAAGTTCCGGTTTCACATCTAGATCGTAGCGGTAATGATAAACAGCAGCCTCAACCCCATCTGCCAGCACTTTTGCAGAGAGATAGTTGGGCGGTTGAAAGCCATCATCGGCTTCAAAGTGATGCTGCCAATGCCCCATATGCGCGCTGTCTCCCAGAATTTCTCTTAATCCCCGTTCGGCGGCGCGTTGTGGTAATTCATCGGCTAGAAGCTTGAATGTTGGCGCTTCTCCGCTGTGCTCATCAATCAATTCGCCGTGCGGCGCATGAATGTGTAACTGGGACATGATTTGCATTTCCAACCGGGGCGCTTGCTCAATAGAGGCGCGCTGGTTGGTAATTTCGCTCTGGATGATCTGGATCAAGGTGCTGGCAGCAGCAGAATGTGAGTCGTTCAAAATGTTGTAGCGGCATGAAGGCGTATAAGCAAATTCCTGCGGCGCGCGCAGTAACCGCCGGCTGGTTTCAGGCAGTGATTCGCCGCGCCCTGAAAGCAGCCGGCGAAGAAGCTCGCTTATGCCGGGCGGCGTAATGAAGATAGTGATCACATTCGTGGGGTAGGCATCATCGGCGGCTTGCGCGCCCAGATAGTCAACATCAGCAATGATGTTTTCGTCGCTTGCCAGCGCTAATTCAATCTGGCCTCGCAGCATGCCGTAGTAGCGCCCATGCCGGTGTAGGAACTGCCATTCCAACAGCGCATTAGTTCGGATCAACTCCTGAAAATATTCGGTGCTAACGAAGTAATGTTCGCGGCCTTCTTCTTCCCCTGAGCGAATAGTTCGGGTGGTGGCTGTGGGCATCTGTCGTAAACCCGGTATCGCTTCGATTGCGGCAGCCATCAGGCTGTTTTTACCGCTTCCGGTAGGCCCCACTAAAATGAAGAAATGACCGGTGAACTTGTTTGGCACTGGAGTCACAGAGGTATCCCGAAATGATTTATCACGTGAATGAATTAGCACGCAAGTTTAACAGTTTTGAAGCTGCTTTCGCATAATCAATTTGCGGAAAGCAGGGCAATCGTAGCGAATCGGGCGAATACAAAACAACAGGGCGCATAGTATTGCGCCCTGTTGTCAGCTTACATTTTAACCGCAGTCTTGCCTAATCCTCAATCAGCACACTGCCAACCCACACGCTGTCTCCGGTTGTTCCGCCGCCTGCGCCTCGCGTATCTAATCTAAATCGGAAGGTGAATAGCGATGTGTGATAGGCGGCCGGGATACTAAAACTGCGTGTCTGCCAGTTGGATGGCGGTAGGATAGATCCACTGCTTAGTGTGCCATTGACAGTACCCCAGGTGAACCCGCCATCGGCTGAAAATTGTAGTTGGAAGTTTGTGCTGCCGGCGAGGTCATAGTAACGCTCATAAGTGAACTGTGGGCTGGTAGTCCCTGACAGGTCAATGACGCCGTTGAGCATAACCGAAGAGTAACCATAGTTGGCCGAATTAACTGTGGTATAACCGAGCGTGTTATCACCAGTCCCACCGGGGGCTGATCCCGGCGTGTTCGGGCTGTCGGTGGCTGAGTTCGCGCTTGCTGAGACGATACTCAGGGAAAGTCGTGCGTCTCCAGTATTCTCGTAATAGCTCAAAAGTAGATTACGAGTGATATCGGTGGGGCTGTTAACCGTGAAGGTCGAATAAATTAATCTCGCCCCATGATCGCTCCAATCATTGATGATGATGCCAGCAGGATCTGCCCCATAGGAGCTGTCGGCAATATCAGTGCCGTTCGCATCATCAATTTCCAGCATCACGCCATCATCGGCGATTGCGTATACGCGGTAAGTCTGGCCTGCGGTGAGCGTCACCGGCCGTACCCAGCGGGCAGCCCAACTATTATTCCATTCGCTGCCCGGCGTATATCCAGAACCATAGCCCGCTTCGGGCTGCGGGCGGTTGGTGTTCAACCATTCGACCACATCAAAAGAGGGCGTGTCTGGCATCATCCCGGTAACCAGCGCGCTCATGCCATCAAGCGCGAGGCCAACTGCCTGCTGATTGTCGAGCATCGTATAGATGCTGTTCAGACCGCTGTTATTGCAAGCGACGCTGAAGGTTTCGCAGTTTACGAAGTAGCCATCCCAGGGCGCGCCCAGATACCACGAGTCGGTATTATTGGCGGAAACGTACTGCTGAGTTACACCCCAATGCCCTTCAAAAATCCAGGTGGGTGGATACGAAAATGTGTCTTCAAAGATATTCTGTGGCCCGGGGGCGAGCGTTGGTAATCCGGTAGAAATTCTGACGGCATCAATATATTGCCCGTCGCTTTCTGTAGCGCCATCGGTGTTTAGCATAAAGCGAATACGGATGCGACTGCCGATATAACTACTCAGATTTACCCGGCTCAAAAACCACGTGTCAATACGATCCGGCACGCCTGGTTGACTTGCCGTGACGTTTGTCCAGGCTCCCCAACCGGCGATTTTGTCGTAGCCCTGCGTGGTGTTGGCCGTGTTTTCTACGGATATCTGAACTTGCAGCGAATCTCCAGCGCCAATATTATAGCGGGTGAAGAAATCCAACGCTGGCGTGGTAGACGGATCGGTGCCGCGCATATCTATGACCGGGCGGAACTCCAGGTAATAACGGGCATTCGGCTGGTAATTTCCCGTTGGAGATTCGGACATCGAGAAGCCGCCAGTGCGCGTAGTTGCGTTGGTAATATCCCATGTGCCACCGGCATGCCAGCGTTTAACCCATGTGGAATTCAGCGCCCCTAGATTGGGCAAGCGGGTTTCGATGTCATCTACGAGATCATCATCGCCAGCACCTGTTACTACGCCTCCGAAAGGTGTCGCTCCCCAGAGACGGTGCACGTAGCCGCTTTCTTCGATGCGAATATCGTCAAGGTAAATGCCGTCTTGTGCGGTACTGCCTGTGGTTGTAACGAATCTGACTCGCACACGAATATCATCATCAAGGCAGCCTTGCAGGTTTGCGCCGCCATCACATGCGTTTCCGATGATGCTGGTAGGCGCTGCGCCGTTATCCCAGAGCCATGAATTATCCCCGGTTGCCGCTCGCAGAGAATCAACTACTGCTTGCTGCAAGTTCACTTCGGCGCGCTCCCACGCATTTTGTATGCGCTGTGAACTGACGTTGTAGTTCCAAACTTGCTGCCATTGATTGGTTCGCGCCGTCCAGACATCAACATAGAGGTTTACACCTTGCATGTCGCCGCGCCACATAAAGGACAGAATGGGCGAAACGGCAGCCGGCCTTGAATCCGGGTCGCCAACAGCTGGCCCGTTATCCGGCGTGTCATTGAGCAGATCCATCGTGCGCTGCATTTCCATGGAGGTAGTTTGATTCACAGCAGAATAGCTACCGGTTGGCGTGTCTGCGAAGGCATTCCCTGAATTGCGGTATCCGCCAAAGACGGGCGCTGTTGTCGTCCAAACACCATCAGGGCCAACAGCAAACCAACGTTTACCGGAAGCACTGGCGTTTTCGGCGTTGTCGAGCATGGGATAGACTTCATAGACGAGGATATCTTCGCGTTCAATGCGAACATCGTCTATGTACCAGTCGGCGGAGGTGGAACCGCCGGGCGCGAGCGTGATTGCAAAGCGCAGGCGGAAAGGCTGGGTATCCCAGTTGGGAATCTCAGACAGATGTACCTTGATCCTGTGCATTGCAAGCGCGCTGCGGGTAGCGCCCGCATCATTCAACTCATTAGCAGCCGGCACGCTTCCGTTTAAGTTCAGCAGCAGGCCTTCATTCGGGATAATCTGCCAGTTATCGGGCGTTCCAGACGTATCATCAAGCGGATCACGGGTATATTGAATGGACAGACTTGCCACGTTACTGCTGACATTAAACGCTTGCCAGAACGTCAACATCGGTGAGCCGGTGTCGCCCTCATAGTCAACGACTGGCATTGCTGAATTTCCAGTCGTTATATCTATCGGGGAACGCAGCTCAAGATAATGGACTCTTTGTTGAGGCGCAGTCGTGCCGCTTCCCGCGCTTTGCGGGATATTTGTGCCGGGGCTGGCATCCCAACCGGTTCCGGAGTTTGCGTTCGTCCCGGTGATATCCCAGCGGTAGTTTTCGGTGGTGCTGGGGCCGGCAATTTCGCGGGTATAGACGGAGTCAGCATTGAAGATGAAATCCGCCATCTGGCTGCGTGAATTCAAATCCCAAGCATTATCTACCGTGAACGTTTGGCCGGGATTTAGATCCGCCAGCACCTGCAAATCGTCAATGTTCCAGCGCACGTTGCCTGAAGCCGGACTGTAAAGCTGGAAGCGGAAGGTGACTTGCTGGATAGCCGGGTTCAGCCCGATCGCAGCCAAATTGCTTAAATCAATCTGATTGCGAGTCCAATTGTAGTTGGCGGTAGAGCCGTTTCTTATCGCAAGTGTTTGCCATGTGGCTGCTGCCCGGTCGAAGAAACCGTTGACATCGGTTGTGTAATTGGCGATCTGGATTGAGGCGACTACGCCGCTGTTGGCGCTGAAATCCCAGACATCCCACCACGAGAGTTTAGGGCTGGATACACTTGAAAGATCAACGGCGCCGCGCAGTTCAAGGGTGCAAGTTTGCCCCGCCGGCCAATTGGTGGTGCCGGTATTGCCGTTTTCATCCCAGACGGAGGCGCTAGAACCGCTGTAGATGGCGCTGTTTGCGACATCGCTTAGATTCAGCCAATTGCAATTCACACCAACCGGGCTGTCATCGGGGTTATCCTGTGCCCGCTGGATGGCGACGGTTAAGCGGGCATTGCCGCTGGTATCCCGAAACCAGACTTCAAAGGTGTGGGTTCCAGCGGCGAAATCATAATCGAGGAATCCGCTGGCAGTCTGTTCGGCGTTTATGGCGGTGCCATCCACGATGAACTGCACTCTATCACTGCTTGTGAGCGTATAGGTAATACGAACCCGCTCGCTGACCGGCACGATGAAGGCTTTTACATATTTGACTGAGAAATTAGTAGTGCCAACGGGGAAGCCCGGCACATTTGAGGGGGCATTGCCGGGGCTGCCTCCGCCCCAGTTATAGTCAATTACGCCATTACTGGCGACATATTCAGTATTTGTATACTGCGTGCCAGTGTAATTAGTACCCGTGAAGTAGGTGGCTGCCCACTGCCCCCCGCCAACTGAGAAAGTGTTATCTAAACGCCACCATTCCGGCTTATCAGCAAGATCAGCATGCGGCACATTAAAGACGATATCATCCGGCGTTGCAGGTGGCCCGGGGGTATAGGTATTGGTGTGCGTTGGCGTAAATGTTTCCGTTGGCGTGTGGGTGTGCGTCTGCGTAGGGGTGTGCGTAGGCGTAGGCGTATCCGTATCTGCATTCGGTTCAACCGAGCTTTCAGGCCCGGAATCCCTTGGTGTAGGGAAGGGTGTTTCGCGCTGCGGGTTATTACGAAGAAAATCAACGGTTGCCCAGAAGGCGGCAGCCTGCCCCTGAATGAGCGGGCACGGTATGGGGGGGCCATCAGGGTCTTCCGGGTTCGGGCAAAATTCCAGATTTGCGCGATCCTGACCGATGATATTGAAGATGACATTGCTAAAGATATTTGCCATTGCGGGACCAGTGGCCGCAAGCGTGATACCGGCTGCGACTGCAACCAGAATCAGAATGAGCGCATATTCAACCAGCGCCTGCCCGGATCGTACGCTCAATTTACTGCGCCGGACTGCATTCTGACGTATCTGATCTTTTAGCTGGATGTTCGCCATTGGAATTTGACCTCGTCCTGAACCCACTCGCCCTGGCAGATTGATAGAATCTGCCTATTTCACCAAATCTTATGTTACCTGAGTCCTGAAAACTTTGAACCAAAGATTTGTGTATAAGTTGTTCAAACTCGTTTACAAAAATACTTTACGGGGGTTTTCGCGTTGGTTTTGGCATCATGTTATTCTCCTTCTTAATCTGGCGTTAAGGATGAATGTAGTAGGAGAGCAAGTGACAGCAATCGTCATTGATGGAAATTTGATAGCGGAGCAAATTCGCGCGGAGGTAAAGGCGAAAGCAGCGGCATTTACAAAAAAAACGGGTTACCCGCCGGGGCTTGGCGCAGTCTTTGCCGGTGACAACCCGGCATCGGCGCAATATGTCCGTATGAAACGCCGCGCCTGCGAGCAGGTTGGGTTTCATTCGGCGGCGCAGATTATGCCGGATACCTGTACGCAGGGCGAGGTGGAAGCAGCAGTAAAATTATTGAATGACGATCCCTATATTCACGGGATTCTGGTGCAGCTTCCACTGCCGGCGCACATTGATGAAGAGGCTGTGCTGCGGATGGTGAACCTTGATAAAGATGTAGACGGTTTTCACCCGATCAACATTGGACTGCTGGGTATGAAGGGGCGCGAACCTAGCTTTACGCCGGCGACACCCACCGGTTGTATGGTGTTGTTGGAAGCAGCGGGCGTGAATCTTGAAGGGGCGAATGCGGTTGTTATCGGGCGCTCCAACATTGTAGGGCTGCCGATGGCGTTGATGCTCATGAAAGCGAATGCAACTGTGACAGTATGCCACAGCCGCACACGCGATATTCAGCGGCATGTGCGCGAGGCTGACGTGGTGATTGCGGCAATTGGCAAGCCTCATTTTGTTCAGGGAAATTGGCTGAAACCGGGCGCCGTAGTGATAGATGTTGGCACTAATCGCATTGATGATTCAAATGATCCGAGAGGTTATCGTTTTGTTGGTGACGTTGATTTTGATTCGGCTTTGCATGTGGCCGGGGCGATTAGCAAAGTTCCGGGGGGCGTTGGCCCAATGACGATTACGATGCTGCTTGCCAATACTCTTAAAGCTGCCGCGCGATTTGCAGACAACGCGCGGCCAAACGTTGAAGGATAGTTTGCTCTATGGGAACAACGCTGGTCCGCAATATTCATACGCTGGCGACAATGGACGGTATGCGTCGTGAAATATCACAGGGCGCAATGTTCCTCCAGGACAACACGATCATGGCGGTGGGGCGCTTAGAAGATATGCCGCCGGCCAGCCCGGACAAAATTATTGATTTGCCACACCATATCGTGATTCCGGGATTGATCAATACACATCATCACATGTTTCAAACGCTGACCCGCGCTGTCGCACAGGATAAAGAATTATTCGAGTGGCTCACCAGTTTGTACCCGATCTGGGCAAGGCTTAATTCAGCGGCAGCATATATTTCAGCGAAGCTGGCGATGGCCGAGCTGATGCTTTCGGGATGTACTACTTCGAGCGATCATCTTTATATCTACCCGAATGATGTTGAACTGGATGACACGATACGGGCAGCCCAAGAGATGGGGATGCGCTTTCACGCGGCACGCGGCTCAATGAGCGTGGGCGAGAAGCTTGGCGGGCTGCCGCCGGACAGCGTGGTCGAAGATGAAGATATGATCCTGCGCGACACCCGGCGCTTGATCGAAACCTATCACGATCCTTCCCCTGGTTCGATGCTGCAAATTGTGGTTGCCCCCTGCTCGCCGTTCTCTGTGAGTCAGGATTTAATGCGCGAATCTGCCAATCTGGCGCGCAGTTATCGCGTTCGCCTGCACACGCATCTGGCTGAAAACGCCAATGATGTGGCTTACAGCCTTGAACAATTAGGGGTACTGCCGGGTGATTACGCGCAGGAAAGCGGCTGGGTGGGCGAGGATGTATGGCATGCACACTGCGTGTTTCTGAATGATCGGGAAATCGGACTGTTTGCGCGCACGGGAACCGGCGTTTGCCACTGCCCGACTTCAAATTTACGCCTGGCTTCGGGTATTGCGCCAATTCGGAAAATGTTGGATCAGGGCGTGCGCGTTGGGTTGGGGGTAGATGGTTCGGCCTCTAATGACAGCAGTGGGCTGCTTGAAGAGGCGCGGATGGCGATGCTGGTACAGCGCGCGCGGGGCAACCCTGCTGGCTTGAGCGCACGCGAGGCCTTAGAAATGGCAACCATAGGCAGCGCCTCGTTGTTAGGACGAAAAGATATCGGGGCGCTTGCGCCCGGTATGATGGCTGACTTTGCTGCTTTTCGACTGGATCAAATTGGCTATGCGGGCGCGCTGCACGATCCGACTGCCGCGCTGCTGTTCTGCCGTACTACTAAGGCGGATGTTGTGGTCATTAACGGGAAAGTAGTGGTTCAGGACGGACATTTGACCGTAACCGATGTTCCGATACTTGTTGAACAGCACAACCACGCCTCGAAATTACTGCTTAATGGCGATTAAGTAACCTGTTTCGCTTATGAGCGCGCCTTTCATCCCTCTCCGAATCGGCGTTTGGTGCGCCGCTTTCCAGCGCGATATGCTGCTACTTTCGAAACGCAGCGATTTGAACGTTTGGAGTTTGCCCGGCGGACGCCTTGATTCCGGCGAAAGGTTACAAGATGCCGCTGCGCGTGAAGTTGAGGAAGAAACTGGAGTCGTCGTCGAGATTGGCTATCCGGTGGCCTTATACTACATGGCGGGTTGGAACCGGCTGAATATTTTGTTTCGCGGGGAGGTGGTTGGCGGTAAACTGCGCTCGAAGACCAGTGAAACCCGCGCGAATATATTTTTTCCACGTCATGCATTTCCGAATGTACCGTTGGGGCAGGTGCTTCAGGATGCGCTGGCAGACAGCCCCGCGCCACCGCGTGTTATCACGCCTGAACGGGCAGAACTGCGCCGTTTGCGCCGCCGAATGGCGCTGCGATATGTTTGGAATGCAATGCGAGGCCGCCCTGAACCGCGATTTCCTGAATTCGAGGTGCGTGCCTCAGCCGTGATTACGCATCGGGACAGCGGCCACATTTTGACGGTACGCGGCGAAAAGACCTCAGCAGGCGAACTAAGAGAAATTCCAAGAGTTCGCGTCAGTGGCGAACTGCCTCCGTGGACGCAGCTTGCAGATGAACTGGAGCAGCGATCCGGGATCAACACGCCGCTGCGATTCGCAGGCGTTTGGCAGGACGCGCCAAATAATTGTATAGAGCTGGTCTTTTCTGCGGAATATGCGTCAAAGCGAGATCTGTTTAGGGCAGGGGAATGGTCATCACCGCGTAATACCGCCTTCGATGATCTGGATAACCTCATCGTCAATCTGGTGAAGCAGCATTCTAGCGATAGGCGTATCTGGACTGCTGATCACCATGACACCGTGCGTGCAGGCGATATAATAGAGGGCTAATTTATAGAGTGGGCTTTATAAGAAACTGTTATTGGGGGAAACGGATGGGCGTGGTTGATAGGATTGCGGCTGCCCGTGGTGATGCACAACCTGATCTGGTGCTGCGCGGTGCGATGCTGGTAAATGTGCTTTCCGGCGAAATTTACCTTACCGATATTGTGGTGCATGAAGGCACTATTATCGCTCTGGGAGAGGGCTATTCCGGGAAACAAGAGATAAATTTAGAGGGACGTTATGTATGCCCCGGATTCTTGGATGCACACGTTCATATCGAAAGCAGCCTGTGTACGCCGCCTGAGTATGGGCGTGCTGTGCTTGCTCGCGGGATTACGACGGCCATCACAGATCCGCATGAAATAGCCAATGTGCATGGCCTTGAAGGCATTAATTTCATGCTTGAACGTGGGAAGGATGCGCCGTTCGATATGTTCGTGATGGCGAGTTCGTGCGTTCCGGCGACAGCCATGGAAACTAGCGGCGCAACGCTTGGGGCGGAAGATTTGCTGCCATTAAGGGATCATCCGCAGGTGCTTGGCCTTGCGGAAATGATGAATTACCCCGGCGTGATTTATGCTGATGAAGATATTTTGCAGAAATTAGAGGATTTTGGCGATCTGCCGCTGGATGGACATATTCCGGCGGTCACTGGTAAGCCGCTTAACGCCTACGTGGCGGCGGGAATTAGCAGCGATCACGAATGTACGACGGTAGAAGAAGCGCGGGAAAAACTGCGATTGGGCATGACTATTTTTATTCGCGAAGGGACAACGACTCGCAATTTGCGACCTTTGCTGCCGCTGGTCACGCCGATGAATCATACCCGTTTATGCTTTTGCACTGATGATCGGCAGCCGAACAGCTTATTAGATGACGGCTCAATTGATTATATGGTGCGGGTGGCGATTGCTGAGGGGGTAGATCCGATGATCGCCATGCGAATGGCGACGATCAATACGGCGCAGTATTTCCGGCTGTATGATCGCGGCGCGGTGGCTGTTGGGCGGCGGGCGGATATGATCGTATTTTCGGATATGAACGATCTTCGCGCCGAAATGGTGTTCAAGGATGGAGAACTGGCTGCGCAGGATGGCGAGATGCTGCTGTCGCACGCAAAAAGCAGCCCGGATGCCAAACTGCCAGCTTCGATGAATGTGCATCCGGCGTCACTGGATTTCAAGATTCGCGCATCCAGCAGCCGGGTGCGGGTGATCGGCGCTGATCCGGATCAGGTGGTGACCGAACATCTGCTGATGGATGTTCCGGTGATCAATGGCGAGGCGATGGCGGATATAGGGCAGGATATTCTTAAAATTGCTGTGGTTGAACGACACAAAGCCAGCGGCAAGATTGGCAAGGGGTTCATCCATGGCGTAGGCTTAAAGCGTGGCGCGCTGGCTGGTTCAGTGGCGCATGATCATCATAATCTGGTGATCATCGGCGCGGACGATGCGAGTATGCTGACTGCGGCGAAGGCGGTGATCGAGATGGGAGGTGGGCTGGCGGCTGCTAATGGGGATCGGGTGTTGGGGACGCTTCCTCTGCCGGTTGGCGGCCTAATGACCGAAGCGCCGATTGAAGAAGTGCGCCGGGAGTATGATCACTTGATTATGCTGGCGCAGCAGCTTGGCAGCACGATGCACGATCCGTTTATGCTGATGAGTTTCATGGGGTTGGAGGTTATTCCTAGGTTGAAATTGACCGACATTGGCTTAGTAGATGTCGAGCAGTTTGCAGTCGTTGATATTTTTGTATAAGAGAGAGAATTATGGTGGATAAGACGATCATTGAACAAATTCACAGTCGCGTAGAAGCACAGCGCGGGGCGATCCTTCAATTTTTGAAGGATCTGTGCGCAATTCCCAGCTACGACAGCAAAATTCGGCAGGTTGGGGAGCGCGCCGAGGCCGAAATGCTGGCATTAGGCTTTGATGAAGTCTGGTTCGACCAGATGGGGAACGTTGTCGGGCGGATTGGCGATGGGCCGAAGAAGCTGTTGTATGACAGCCATATTGATACGGTGGGTATTGGCGATCCTGATGAGTGGGAATGGGATCCGTTTGTGGGGAAGGTGGAAGGCGACATCTTCTTTGCGCGCGGGGCTTGCGATGAAAAAGGCAGCACTCCCGGCATGATTTATGGCCTGGCTTTGGCGCGCGATCTGGGCTTGCTGGATGGCTGGACGGGATATTATTTCGGCAATATGGAAGAATGGTGCGACGGGATTGCCCCGCACGCGCTGGTAGAAGCGGAAGGGCTGCGCCCGGATTTTGTGGTGATTGGCGAGCCGACCAAAATGCAGGTCTATCGGGGGCATAAAGGGCGCGTGGAAATGCAAGTGGTGGCGAAGGGCAAGAGCGCCCATGCGGCCAGCAATTTCCTAGGGGACAATGCCATCTATAAGCTGCTGCCTGTGATTGAAGCGATTAGCAAACTGGAACCAGAATTGGGCGATCACGAGTTCCTTGGTCACGGGCGGATTACGGTCACCGATATGCACGTGAAGACTCCCAGTATTAATGCGGTTCCGGATGAAGCGCTGATCTATATTGATCGCCGGGTCACTTTTGGGGAGACGCCTGAAGGGGAACTTGCACGAATTCAGCGGGTGATTGGGGATCGTAAGGACATCGAAGCTTCAATTTTGTTTTATGATGATCCCAGCTATACCGGATTCGTGTTCCCGGTGGATAAAATATATCCGGCGTGGGCGCTTCCTGAAGATGATCCATATGTTCAGGCGGGCGTGCAGACGGGGACGGCTTTGTGGGGGGCACCGCTGCCGACTGGAAAGTGGGATTTTTCAACGAACGGCACGTATTGGACGGGGAAAGCCGGGATTCCGAGCATTGGTTTTGGCCCCGGCGATGAGATTCACGCCCATACGGTGATCGATCAGGTGCCGTTATCAGATGTGGTTCGCGCTACGGAATGGTATGCACTATTGCCCGCGATGATTCAGCCCTAGGCGAGGGAACAGTAAGTATCATGATTATGATCACTGGCAAGTTTATGGTCATACCTTCTAAACGGGGTGAATTTCTGGAATTTGCGCGCGAATTGGTGGCGAAAGAACGCCAGAGTCCGGGCTGTTTGCTATTTGCGATATACGAAGACGTCAGTATCGGAAATCTTTTTTTGATGCTGGAACAGTGGGTAGATGGTGATCTTTTGGAAGAGCACGCCATTTCACCTGAATTTGACGCTTATGAAACAAAGCTGCTTTCATTTGTGGATGGTGACCCAAGCTGGGACGAATACGAATTTGATATTTGAAATAACTGTATCCGATGTGTGAACTATTAGGCTGAACGCCTATCGTTGGGGAGAATTTTATGCAGACGGATTTACGAAATCGTGACATGATCACCGATCAGGAATGGTCGCGGGAAGAATTGGATACGCTGTTTGAGGTGGCATGGGATTTGAAACGTAAGCGGGCGCTGGGCGAATCTCACGCGCTGCTGCGGGACAAAGTTTTGGGAATGTTGTTCTTCTTCACCAGCACCCGCACACGGACGTCTTTTGAATCTGGCATCGCTCAGTTAGGCGGGCATGGCATGTTCATTGACAGCGAGACGACGCAGATTAGCCATGGTGATACTGCCAAAGAGATCGGCGAAATTATCGGGCGTTATACGGATGGTATCGCCATTCGCCAGTGTGACTGGAACTTTGGGAATCAGTACATCCGCGAAGTGGCCGAAGCCAGCCGCGTACCGGTGCTGAATATGCAGTGTGATGTGTACCATCCATTTCAGGCGCTGGCAGACCTGATGACGATCATGGAGAAGTTCGGGCGGGATGTACGCGGCAAGACGATCAATGTGAGCTATGCGTATGCCTCCAGCTACCAGAAGCCGCTTTCTGTGCCGCAGAGTTTGATTTTGCTGATGACGCGCTTCGGCATGAATGTGCGCTTGACGCATCCTGAAGAATTTGCGCTGATGCCGGATATTGTGGAGCAGGCGAAAGACAACGCGAAGAAATCGCGCGGATCATTTGAGGTTCTGCATGATTTCGATGAGGGCTTCAAAGGCGCAGACATTCTGTATCCGAAGTCTTGGGGCTGCTGGATGACGACTGAAGATAAGGACGAGTCTGCGAAGATTGGCGCGAAGTATAAGCATTGGATCACGGATGATCAGCGGATGGCGCTGGCGAATGAAGATGCCATTTATATGCACTGTTTGCCTGCTGACCGGAATATTGAGGTGAGCGACTCGGTGATTGATGGGCCGCAAAGCGTGGTTTACGATGAGGCCGAAAATCGTTTGCATGTGCAGAAGGCGGTAATGGCGCTGACGATGCGGTCGTAATTCAGCTTTTAGCGATGATTTTGGCGCCGGTATTTCGCTTATACTGTAGAGATACCGGCGCTTTTTAGATTGTCGGGCAAGGTAAGGGATTAACCCAATGGCTGAAATACAGATAGCTATCCCTATTCCTTACGAGGAAATTACCGCGTTTTGCGAGCGACATCAGATCTGTAAGCTCCCTATGAACGCTGATGAACATTTTCGGGTTGATTTGGACTTGCAGTGGGAAATGGTCAACAAAGATACCCCTGAATTGCTGTGTAAACTAAATCTACTTTTCCCTCCAATCACCATCAAGGACTAAAACATATGCCCACTAAACTTGCTGTTGTCGCGATTGGTGGAAACTCGCTGATCACTGACCCAAAACAACCACAGGTAAGCCATCAATGGGATGCGGTTCGAGTTACCTGCGAGCATATTGCCGATATGTTTTCGGAAGGCTGGAACGTTATCGTCACGCACGGCAACGGCCCACAGGTGGGCTTTATTCTGCGGCGATCCGAACTGGCATCAGGTGAGGTGCATACTGTGCCACTGGATTTGATCGTCGCGGATACGCAGGGGTCTATTGGCTACATGCTTCAGCAGTCACTGGATAATGCGCTGCGCCGGCGGGGGATCAACCGTACTATTTTGACGGTGGTGACTCAGGTGCGAGTAGATTCGAATGATCCAGCTTTTGAGAAGCCGAATAAACCTATCGGCGGGTTCATGACTGAGGAGCAGGCTAGACGTTATCAAGCTGAAGGTTGGAGCGTGATGGAAGACGCCGGGCGCGGGTGGCGTCGGGTGGTGGCCTCACCGAAGCCATTGGCGATTCAGGAAATCAATGCGATTCGCGCGCTGATCATGAATGATTATATCGTGATTGCCGGCGGCGGCGGCGGTGTGCCGGTGATTCGTGATGAGCAGGGCGAACTGCGCGGCGCGTTTGCGGTGATTGATAAAGATCGGGCGAGCAGCCTGCTGGCGCAGCAGCTGCGCGCGGATATATTGGTTATTTCGACAGGCGTGGAAAGAGTAGCGATTAATTTCAACAAACCGGATCAAAAAATGTTGGAGCAAATGACGCTGGCTGAGGCGCGCGCCTACATGGAAGCGGGGCATTTCGCGCCGGGCAGCATGCTTCCTAAAGTTGAGGCGGCGATTGACTTCGTGCAGATGGGCGGCCCGTTCGCCATCATTACCGATCCTGAGCATCTGGCGCAGGCGCTGCGGGGCGAGGCTGGCACGCGGATTGTGCCGGGGTGATGAAGATTGAACCACAGAGGCACAGAGGATACGAAAGAAATTGAACTACCAAGATGCCAAGAGTAAATAATGAAAGAACCCAATAGCGAGGTTGATGCTCTCACACGTAAGGTTATCGGCGCTGCGATTAATGTTCATCGCGAGCTTGGCCCCGGTTATCTAGAGAGCGTTTATGAGTCTGCTTTATGTACTGAGCTTGAACTTCAATATATCAATTTTGCGAACCAGTATCCGGTGCAAGTGCTTTACAAAGGACGTTTTGTTGGGGAGAGTCACCTTGATTTTTTTGATTGAGGGCTGTCTGACGGTGGAATTAAAAGCTGTTGATGCCACTTTGCCCATGCATTCCGCTCAGATTTTATCCTATCTTAAGGCGACAAAGATGCCGTTGGGGCTGCTCATCAATTTCAACGTTTCTACATTAAAAATGGGTATCAAGCGGGTAGTGCTAACTTAATTTCTGGCGAACCTGGCGGTTAAAAATGTCAGCTATCAGTAATTTTCGCTGTGTGATTTGTCATCGGGAATATGGGCCAGATGAGGTGCAGTACACGTGTGTGGACTGTGGCGATGTTGGCACATTGGATGTTTTGTATGACTACGAGGTGCTGCGTGCTAACTTAGATAGAGATCGCCTTGTGGCAATCCGCGATTATACGATGTGGCGTTATCGCGAGCTGCTGCCAATAGGTGAAAATGCAGTTGTTCCGCCGCTTTCGGTGGGGATGACGCCGTTATATGATGCGCCGCGCCTGGCCGCTGAGATGGGGCTGGCGCAGGTGTGGGTCAAGGATGATGGACGCAACCCGACTGGTTCCCTCAAAGATCGCGCCAGCGCGTTGGTGGTTGCCCGCGCCATGGAAGCGGGAATAAAGACTGTGAGCACAGCCAGTACCGGAAATGCGGCGGCGGCACTGGCCGGGGTTTCGGCTTCGGTAGGAATGATACCGGTGATATTTGTGCCAGCATCTGCGCCGGAAGCGAAAATTGCACAACTGCTGGTCTATGGGGCGCGGGTGATTCTGATCGAAGGCACGTATGATCAGGCTTTTGATTTGTGTTATGAGGTTTGCCAGCAAAAGGGATGGTACTGCCGGAATACGGGCATCAATCCGTTTACGGCAGAAGGTAAAAAGACGGCTGCTTTTGAGCTTGCAGAACAACTGGGTTGGGAAATGCCAGATGTGGTTGTGGTTTCGGTGGGTGATGGCAATATCATCGCCGGGGTACATAAAGGGCTGACCGATCTATTACAATTAGGCTGGATTTCGAGGATTCCCCGCCTAGTCGGTGTACAAGCGGTAGGAAGTTCCCCGCTGGCAGCGGCGTGGAAAGCGGGCATTAATGCGCAGGATATGCTGCCGGTAGATGCTGAAACTATTGCGGACAGCATTTCGGCGGGGCTGCCCCGCGATCGTGCGAAGGCATTACGGGCAGTCCGCCAGACAGGCGGCGCTTTTATCGCGGTTTCGGACGACCAAATATTACAGGCAATCCCAATACTGGCGCAGCTTACCGGAGTGTTTGCTGAACCGGCAGCAGCGGCGGCGTTCGCCGGGGCGAAACTTGCTGTGCAGCAGGGGTTGATTCAGCAGGCCGAGCGCACGGCATTACTGCTGACTGGAAATGGGCTGAAAGATGTTCGCCGCGCTCAGCAGGCCGTCGGTAAACCGGTACGAGCGGCGCCAGAAATAGGCGCTGTGCTGCGCTCGTTATCAGAATGAGGACATAAGGACGTAATGAACGGACATACTCACCCTGTATTTTCGGTTGTCGCCCCTATCTATAACGAAGAGGGCAATATTGATCTGCTGCATGAGCGTATTTCTCAGGTTATGGATTCAACGGGCGAATCATGGGAATTGATTCTGGTGAACGATGGCAGCCGGGATCGTTCACCAGCGATGATGGATTCGCTGGCGGAACGTGATTCGCGCATAAAAGTAATTCATTTTGCGCGTAATTTCGGCCATCAAACGGCGGTGACGGCGGGGATCGATCACGCTTCTGGCGACGCAACGATTTTGATAGATGCCGACTTGCAAGACCCGCCGGAATTGATTCTTGAGATGATCGAGCGCTGGCGGGCAGGGTATCAGGTTGTTTACGCGGTGCGTGAAAAGCGTGAAGGGGAAAGCTGGTTTAAAGAATTTTCGGCGAAGATGTTTTATCGGGTGATGTACCGGATTACGGACGTGGATATTCCGGTGGATACCGGCGATTTTCGGTTGATGGATCGCAGCATGGTAGAAGTGCTTCAACAGATGCGCGAACACAACCGCTTCATTCGAGGCATGACGAGCTGGGTTGGATTCAAGCAGACGGGCGTTAGCTATGTGCGCGATATAAGGCACAGCGGCGAGACGAAGTATCCGCTGCGTAAAATGATCCGTTTTGCGATGGATGGTATCACCAGCTTTTCATACTTTCCGCTGCAAATTATGCTTTATGTGAGCGGTATTCTGGGCTTTCTGGCGCTGTTTGCGATACCGGTGGTGGCGATATTACGCTTAGCATGGGGAGCAGACTTTTTTGGCGGGCAGGCGACGACGATCATTGTGGTTTTGCTGATGAGCGCTTTCCAGCTATTCTTTATGTTCTTT
>JACSRP010000240.1 GCA_014879665.1 Anaerolineae bacterium
GTCCACCTGCGGCGATGTGAGCGCAGTCGTTCGGTCGAAGCTGAGCGGCATTGACAGCAAAATCCAAGCCTTGCATACCATGCGCGAATCGCTGGCAGTTTTACTGGATGACTGCCCCGGCGGTGAAGTGACCAGTGAGGTATGCCCGATTCTAGAAAGTTTTTCAATCGCTGATATTGAAGCAGCCGTTTAGTTGCTGCCTGAAGAAAGACGAAGATAAAAGATGCAAACAGCAACCGTTCCCAACAAGACTGACGAAACAAAAACGACGTTAATTTCCCTGCCGATCACCGGCATGACCTGCGCCAGCTGCGTGCGCTCGGTTGAGCGCGCCTTGAGCAAAACGCCCGGTGTGGTGGAAGTTAATGTCAACCTCGCCACCGAAAAAGCTTCAGTGAGTTATCTGCCGGATATTGTTCAGCGGGGCGATCTGGTGCATGCTGTCGAGAATGCAGGCTATGGCATCCTCGAAATTGCCGAAGCTGCCGTCCCTGAAGACGCTGAACGCGCGGCGCGGCAGGCTGAGATTGAGCGCCAGAAGCGGCTGGTGCTGATCGGTGCCGCCTTCACTATCCCGCTGTTCCTCCTCAGCATGGCGCGTGACCTGTACATGGCGAGTTTTGCCGGAAGCGATATGTCGGCGCACATCCTTGCCGGGACGATGGTTGGCCCGAACGCGGCGCTCAACTGGCTGTTATGGTCAGGGTGGCCGTTCATCTTCGGTCTGCTGGCGACGCCGGTACAAATTCTGCTAGGGCGACAATATATCGTGGGTGCCTATAAAGCGGCGCTCAACCGCACCGCCAACATGGACACCCTAATCGCGCTTGGCTCGATGGCCGCCTATCTATATAGCATCGTCGTGCTGATCGGAATGATCGGCGGCATCACGGCGCTGAGCGGTCACGTCTATTTTGAAACTTCAGCCGTCATCCTGACGCTGATCACGCTGGGCAAATATCTAGAGGCGCGCGCCAAAGGTCACACCAGCGACGCGATCAAAAAGTTGATGCGGCTTGCCCCAAAGACTGCCACCGTGCTGCGCGATGGCGTCGAAACCAGCGTGCCGGTTGCTGAACTCGTCGCCGGCAATATGCTGGTGGTTCGCCCCGGCGAAAGCATCCCGGTAGATGGTGTTGTCATTGAAGGCCAGTCCTCAGTGGACGAATCCATGCTCACCGGCGAAAGCCTGCCCGTCTCCAAAATTACCGGCAGCGCGGTGATCGGCGCAACCCTGAATAAGCAGGGTCGGCTGATCATCGAAGCTCAAAAAGTGGGCGCGGAAACAGCGCTGGCGCAGATCATCCGGCTGGTTGAGCAGGCACAGGGGTCCAAAGCCCCGATTCAACGCCTCGCAGATCAGGTCTCGGCGGTATTCGTCCCGGTGGTTCTAATACTGGCGGCGCTTACCTTCCTCGGCTGGCTGCTGATCGGTCAGATCAGCTTCACGGCAGCGATGGTCAATGCCGTCGCGGTACTGGTCATCGCCTGCCCATGCGCTTTAGGGCTGGCGACGCCAACCGCGATCATGGTCGGTACAGGACGCGGCGCTGAAATGGGCGTGCTGTTCAAAAACAGTGAGGCGCTGGAAGCCGCGCGGCAGGTGCAAGTAATCGCGCTGGACAAAACCGGCACGATTACCAGAGGTGAGCCTTCAGTCACAGAAATTATCGCACTCAATGGGATGGACGAAAATGACCTGCTGCGCATCACCGCCAGCGCCGAACGGGGCAGCGAACACCCCTTAGGCGAAGCCATCGTCAAAACCGCCGCGTCCCGTGAAATTACGCTGGTGCAGCCTACAGACTTTGAGGCAGCCAGCGGGCGTGGGATCAGCGCCACCGTTGAAGGCCAGCAGATCTGGATCGGCAGTCCGGGTTCGGTCAGCGAAAAGGGCGTCGCGCTGGATACCGCACAGGAGCAGATTCACAGGCTGCAAGCCGCCGCCAATACGGTCGTCGTAGCCGTGGTAGATGGAAAGCTGGCGGGGATTTTCGGCATCGCTGATACCATCAAGGATAGTTCACGCGAAGCCGTCGCAGCGCTGCATGCTCTGGGGCTGGAAGTGGTCATGATCACCGGCGACAACACCCGCACGGCAGAAGCCATCGCCCGCGAAGCTGGCATTGACCGGGTGATCGCCGAAGTGCTGCCAGATCAGAAAGTGGAAGCCATCAAGCGCCTGCAAACCGGAAATAAGCGCGTGGCCATGGTCGGTGACGGCATCAACGATGCTCCGGCGCTGGCGCAGGCCGATGTGGGTATTGCAATAGGCACCGGCACAGACATTGCCATCGAAGCCTCAGATGTTACGCTGGTCAGCGGCGATCTGCGCGGCGTGGTACGCGCAATTGAATTGAGCCGCGCCACCATGCGCACCATTCGCCAGAATCTATTCTGGGCGTTCATCTACAACATCATCCTGATCCCAGTGGCGATGGTGGGATTGTTAGTACCCGTATTGGCAGCCGCGGCAATGGCCTTCAGCTCGGTGTTTGTCGTCAGCAACTCGCTGCGTCTAAAAGGCGCGATGTATCAATCAAAATAACTTTGGGGAGTGTCCAAGAGTGTGAGTCGTATCGTGGGGGCGCAGCGCGCGGTGAAGACTCATCTTTCTATACACTCCCTAACTTTGTGAGGTCTTGCTAAAAATGTGGTATCCAATGCAAGACCTACCTGTATGGATCCATGTGAAATTACCAACTATCCCAAAGTATCAGGGAATTCAGCCAAATTGAGGGAGTCCGGGAAAATCCACTGCCAGCTTCCCCACGAGAAAGCGAAATAGCTGATGTCTTCGCCGGGAATGAAAGTCGAAGCGGTATCTGGGCCAATGAAGTTGATAACGTACCTGCGAGTGTCTGTATTATAGTGTTGAAAAGCCAGCGTTTGGCCATCTGGAGAGAGTACCATGTCCTGCGGGATGGCTTCTGCGGATTGGATGTCCAGAGGGTCATGCAGCACCTGACCGGATGAATCTAGGATTTCCACCTGATAGGGATTTTCTGAATGGGGTGTAAAAGAGTGCCTCGGAAGCAAGCGCACGCGCAGGGATGTTTCCGGCTGTGCTGCACTCACCAGTTCAGGATAAGCGGGTGTCTCACCAAACCAAAACGCCTGTTGGTTGAGCAAATCGTACAACGTCCAGTAATCGTTTAGGAACCAGTGGTGAGCCGCGTAATCCCGCCCTTCATGGGTTATCAGCAGCACTGTATCCGGCAATCCGTAATCATTCGCTATCCAGATCGGTGTCTCAGTAGTGAATGTTCCGTCCGGCATGTACAGGCGCACAGACACCGCGCTATCGGCTGCGACTTCATCATAAGTGACTGAATAAAAGGCGATTCCAGAAGCGAGCCAGTAAGGGGTGATTGGACGTGGGCCTACGCCATACTGTTCTGGAAAATCAAGCGAAACCACGCTGGCTTGGTTTGCCGCCACATCATAAACCCCCAATGACAGGGTGTCATCACCGGAATTGTATTCCGTCCATACGAACTGCCTGCCATCGGGTGACCAATCCACCTCTGAACGGGAAATGTTATTATCATCACCACAGTAAGTGGCGTTTTCTGGTTGTCCTCTGATCATGAGATTTTCGCCTGTTTCAGGATTGAGCAACCACAAGTCAGCAGGGATCGGGCCGCTGCAACCTTCGCTCTCAAAAACAACCGATGCCATGACGTTCGCTGCGAGGAAACGCACATCCGGCGACAGGGCGGCGTCTAAGACATGCAGAGTATCGTCAAGCAAAGTTAAACGGCCATCGTTAAGCTGGTAGATGTTGGCTTCCGGCAAGCGGATGAATGCGTCTGCGATCACGATTGGCCCCGCCGAGTCCTGGGCTAGCGGCGGGAAAACGGATACAAGCTCCAGAAAATACTCTATATTATCGCCTTCAGCAGTCCACCCTGCTTGACCCTGAAAGCTGATTTGCCACCAGCGATAGCCATCCCCACATTCCGGTGGCCCGATGACATCAAAAATAGTGCCGCCTTCGATTTGATATAGAACTGCGCCGGAACTCGATGGCATATCACGAACGCGGTTGGCGCCTTTACCGGAAAGCACGCGGCCTTGCTGTCCAACAACAAGTTGCAGCGGCGTGGTGGGCGGACAACTGGATATTATATCTTGTGCGTGTAAAGTGTTTATTGTTGACGTTATTGCCAATAACACTACAGAGAGGACAATATAACGCAGCAAACCAACATTCCTTTGGCGTTGTTTAAGGAACAACATTAACTGCATACCCCCCCCACCTAATTTACTACAAGACCTTGCCTAATTATAGCGCTCAAGAAACTGAGCATCCAAGAGGGCGGCAACATTTAACCGCTTCATGTCGCCACTACGCTGGTATTGCTCATTCTGGGGTGTTTGTCGTCAGCAACTCGCTGCGCCTCCGAGGCAAACGTATTACTAGCGAAAACAAGCAGGCACAGCCAACACTACAATCAGCGAAGGTCGTTTTGAATAACTGATCGAACGCTCAAGGGCAGCATAGCGGGGACTGCTACGCTGCCCCGCACTGTAACTTCCCTTTTTCGACACCTCCCACATACCAGAGCTAAGGATGAAGTCGCATCTCATCAGCTCTTTCTCAACAAACAAATGCTCCAAACCGTAGTGTCGGTGGGTGACCGTCAGGTTGTCATCCAAAATACGGGAGCAGTCAGGGAAAACAGATGATATACTGGCGTGTTGGTTTATCGAGAAGTATTTTAACGTTAAGGAAAGTTGCATGTCTTTGAAGCGTCAAGTTTTTGTTCTGATCCTCGTCATTATCCTCGCGTCATTATCCAGTCTCGTAATTGGGCAAGCTCAGCAGCCGATCTGTTCGACAGACAACAGTGGCGCGGAACTCCAGCTCAATATCACGAATAATACCTCTGAAACGCTGGCATTGAAGTGGATTGATTTCGATTGTAATGAAGTGTTTTACGCTTATATTGTGGCTGGGCAAACCTATTCCCAACTAACCTACAGTGATCATGTCTGGGTCATGCAAAACCCGGCCAGTGAAGTTGTCAGACAGATCATCGCTTCATCAGATGAAACCAATATCGTCATTGAAGCGGTGTCCCCGACTGAAGCAAACAACGTCATTGAACCGCAATCATCGGCGGTGGAGCGCATCCTGTTTACCAGCGACCGAGACGGAAACGGCGAAATTTATAGTATGAACCCTGATGGTAGCGACCTCATCCGCTTGACACATAATGATGTCGATGATTATTGGGCTAGCTACTCCCCGAATGGCACCCGTATCGTGTTTTACAGCAACCGCGACGGGAGCATTGATATCTACACTATGAATGCCGATGGCAGTGACATCACCCGTCTGACGCAAGGCGGTGCTGATCATACCCGCCCCAACTACTCGCCCGATGGCACGCGCATCGTATTTCAGAGCGCCGATGACGGAGTCAATCAACTTTACAGCATGAACGTTGATGGCAGCGATGTTACGCGCCTGACACAGGATTCTGCGAATGGCGAATGGGCCAGTTACTCGCCAGATGGCGCGCATATTGTATTCGTGAGTACCCGTGATGGGGTCAATCAAATCTACAGCATGAACGCCGATGGCAGCAATGTCGTCCGCTTAACGCACGATGATGCGTACAGTGATGTTCCTAGCTACTCACCGGATGGAACACGTATCGTCTTTAGCAGCGATTCAGATGGCAACCCTGACCTCTACAGCATGAATGCTGACGGCAGTGATGTTATTCGTCTTACGAATGACCCTGCACTGGAAGGTCGCGTAAACTATTCGCTCGATGGTCGTCGCATCGTATTTCATAGCAACCGTGATGGGAACGACGAAATCTACAGCATGAACGCTGATGGTAGTGATGTGATTCGCCTTACGAATAACCCGACAGGTGATTTTGACGCGACCTACGGATTAGCGGTGGTATCGACGGATTCGACCACTCAAGATACCTGTTCGCCGACGGTCAGCGATGCCCAGCAACTGACCGACGCCATCCTTCGTGCCAACGACGAAACGCAGTGCGAGGGCAATAATACAATCACCCTCAGCACCAGCATCCAACTGTCTGCGACCTACGATGGTGGCGATACTGCCTTCCCCCCCATCACCAGCGTCATCACAATTCAGGGTCAGACAGGTGTGGAGTCGATCAGCCGTGATACCAACGCGCCTGAATTCCGCTTCTTCTTCGTCGAGGGTCGCAATGGCAACAACGGACAGCTCACGCTAGCTAGCCTAACCCTCTCTGGCGGTAGCGCATTGGATGGAGGCGCAGTTTTCGTGGATGCGTCCAATGGTGGTAGTGCCGAGTTCCACACCCGCAGCGTGATCTTCACCGAGAACCAGGCTGCTGGCAACGGTGGTGCGGTCGTCACAATCAGCATGAATGGTGGGCAAGTGGTCGCCAGCGTCTTGGACACTGAATTCAGCTTCAACGAAGGCATTTACGGCGGCGCTTTCTACAACGGTGGCTTCGATGGTGGCAATGCTACCGCGCAGTTCACAAATTCAGTTTTCCAGAGCAATATAGGTGGTGAAGGCGGTGCTATTTACAACAATGGACTAGGTGGTAATAGCTCTGCGAATGTGCTGCTGGACGGCAGTACCTTCAGTGGCAACTTCGCGACCTACGGTGGGGCAATCTATAACAACGGTCGCAGTGGTGGCAATGCCCAACTGACGATTATGACCACGACCTTTGCAGGCAACAGCGCTGGTGCAGCCGGTGACGCAATCTTCGGTAACGGCACCGACCAGGGAAACACCTTAATAACCTGGGAGGCGGGCGGCGCAAGCGGCAACCAGATGACCTGCATCAGTGATGATACGGGCGTACTGGTGACTAGCGAAAGCTGCTAAACACGTCGTCTCGCTCTTAGAGTATCTAAGCCGGTCAGGACGGTACTCTGTTTCGCGTCGATAACTCACGTTATGCAGGGGTGCAAACACACCGCGCCTCTGCATAACCGTTTTGATATGGCGTTACGAACTGACGTTACGCATTCTCCGTGCTGGCGCAAGCTGACAATAACGGTAGCGAAATCATCCTTATCCAGCGCGCAGGTGACATCATCGCCCTGATATATTGTGCCAGCCGATGTCAGAGTCCTGTTCGTGTTCGAGGTTCTTCATGATCCTCTACTTTCTGCTCCATAGACTACCGCAGCGCCACTAACGCCCAATGCTGAAGCGATTTGATCATGCCAGCGGGCATTTGTAACAAACGCGGTTATATTCAAGCGCAAGATTGAACCGCCACCACGATGGTACTGCTCATTCTGGAATAATTGTCGTCAGCAACAGCCTGCGCCTGCGGGGAAAGCAGATTGGGAAGACTGCGCCAGAGCGAACAGCAGCAAATGAACTGACTGCTGCAAAAGCAGTGCCGGAAAGCTATAAAGAGAAGCCGCCGGGAAATTTCCCGGCGGCTTTTTGTTTCAGAAAACGTTCGTTAGATCAGCAGTTTCCTCTGGTGGTCAAGTACTGATCGCTCACCCAGCCTTGCCCATTCTGATAGATGACACGATACCAGTCGGGTACATATTCGGTGGCGACCAGTGTCAGATCAAAGGGCAGCGTGGCGATTACATTAGTGTCGCTGGATACATCCGGCGTAGCACGCAGGCGCACGGCGAAGGTGGTCGTTACCTGACAAACACCCGGAGCCAGTATCGTACTGGTCGTTTGAGCTGGCTGCAAGCTCGATGGCGTGCTGGTCAGTACAACTTTACCTGCGTTGGGTACGCCAACACACGTGTAGCCAGCTGAGCTGCTCGTTAACTGTGGCAGTTGAATCGGCGTCGGGTTGCTTCCAAACGACGACAGGAAGTAGACGCTTCCGGATCCTGCGAAGCAAATTTGCGCCGGTGTCTGGAAGGGGACGACTGAAACGCCATCCGGAAGCAGTCCATAAACATCCAGCGCCTGCACCACCCCCTGCCCGACCATCGAAGCATTACCGATTTCCGCTGGATTGCGCCGGTATTCGCCATTGAGGACGAGAACTGAGCAGTAGGTGTTCCCGTAAACGCCGTTCAACGCAACATTGCCAATGTCTCCGCTGCCCGTCATCGCACCGTTGGTTTGCTGACGCAGATTGCCGCACAGGAAGGTCTCGGCAGGCACAGCAGGTGCAGCTTCGGAATCGTTGTCACGCACAGTAACGGGATACGCGGCAATCAACCCATTGTAATTGGCATCAGCGCTGGTTGAACTGACGGACAGGACACAATCATGCTGGCTTGTCTCAACAATGAGATCATCTACCGCCGTGACCGTCACCTGCTGGGCGATGTTCCATGGCGCAGCGCCAACGCTATCAGTGAATGTCAGGGTCATGGGATTGAGCGTGCATTGTGCATTCGGTGTAAAGGTAATGGTCACATCGCCGGTCGGTTGGGTGAACAACTGGACATCCAGATCCACGCCTGCCCCACCTTCAACAACCGTAACGGTTGCTAAAAAGATGCCGGGGGTGTCGTTGTCCACCACAGCAACGGTGTGATTGGTAGCAGCAATAGTGTAGTTGGCATCGCTGCTGGCAGCACTATAGGTGATCATGCAAGTATGTGCGCCTTCTGCTAGAGCATCATCTACCGCCGTGACCGTCACCTGCTGGGCGATGTTCCATGGCGCAGCGCCAACGCTATCGGTGAATGTCAGGGTCATGGGATTGAGCGTGCATTGTGCATTCGGCGTGAAGGTGAGACTCACGTCCCCGATTGGGTCGCTTAGGAGTACGACATCCATAGCCACGCCCGCCGCACCTTCGGTGATGGTGATGGTGGACAAGGTGATTCCATTACTGTCGTTATCCGTCACAGCGACATTATGGTTGGTAGCAGCAAAGGTGTAGTTAGCATCGCTGCTGGTAGACGTGTACGAAATCATGCAGGTATGTGTACCTTCCGCAACGGCATCATCCACCGCTGTAACGGTCACCTGCTGGGGGATGTTCCATGGCGCAGCGCCGGCGCTGCCCGTGAACGTCAACGTATTGGTGGACAGCGCACACTGCGCATCCGGCGTGAAGGTAATGGTCACATCCCCGGTTGGTTCACTAAATAGCAGGGCATCCATAGCCACGCCCGCCGCACCTTCGGTGATGGCAATGGTGGATAAGGTGATCCCGGCACTGTCATTATCGGTCATATTGGCAATTACATCCGCCACATCAACCGCGTTTAAATTATGGTAGTTGGCATCAGCGCTGGTGGGGTC
>JACSRP010000125.1 GCA_014879665.1 Anaerolineae bacterium
CTTGCAACCCTGATTTCCCTAAACGACGGTATTGCATTATAAAGACCCTTTCTCCATCAATGTTCTTAACTCAGGCATGCTATGATGGGGTGAAAGGTTTATAACACGTCTGCGGAAATTCGTCGCTAATTCACAGGAACACGGCTTATTGCTAAAGGTGGAAGCTCGATAAAATCGAGTTAACATTCGGCTATTTTGAGACCCTACTGTACTCAAGGTGATTAATGATGAATATCATGACGACTTCCGAAATTGATCTACGCTCACGTGAATTTCGCGCCAACCCGTATCCAGCATATACGCTTCTACGCCAGCATACACCCATCGTATTTCGAGACGAGCTAGGCATGTGGGTGGTTAGCCGCCATCGTGATGTGGCGACTATACTGCGTGATCGGCGCTTCGGGCGCAGCATTGACCATATTTTGACGCGGGAACAGCGGGGTGTCCCGCCAAAACCGCAGCACCGGCGCGCCTTTGACATGCTTAGCGAAAATTCAATGTTCGATAAAGAACCGCCAGACCATACGCGATTACGTGGATTGGTCCAAAAAGCATTTACACCACGACGCATAGAAAGCTTGCGCGCCTTCGTTCAGCGCGTTGCGGATGATTTGCTGGATCAGGTAGAGACAGCCGGAACGATGGATATTCTGGCAGATTTCGCGGTGCCTTTGCCTGTTACTGTGATTGCTGAATTGCTAGGCGTGCCCGATTCAGCGCATGACTCCTTACGTAACTGGTCGCAATCCATCGTCGCCATGTTTGAACTTGAACCAACAGCCGAACAGGAACGGGTTGCCATTCAGGCTGCGGCTGAATTTGCGGATTATTTACGTGAGGCGGCGGCGTATCGCCGCCAGCATCCACAGGATGACCTGATTTCCGCACTTGTGGAAGCCGAAGAAGCAGGAGAGCGCCTAACGGAAGATGAATTGATTGCAACGTGCGTACTATTATTGAACGCGGGACATGAGGCGACGGTCAACCTGGTCGGCAACGGCTTGTATGCGCTGTTCCGGAATCCGGAACAACTCCGTTTATTACAAGAGAATCCCAGCCTGAATACCAGTGCTGTCGAAGAAATGCTGCGCTATGATACCCCGCTGCAATTATTCCGGCGGTTTGCTTTGGAAGACGTACAGTTTGGCGGCGTAATATTTCGACAGGGTGACGAAATAGCGCTGCTATTTGGCTCTGCAAATCGGGATCCTGAAAGTTTTACCGACCCCGACACCTTAAACATCGCCAGAGCCGATAACCCGCATATTTCTTTCAGTTTAGGCGTACATTATTGCCTTGGCGCGCCGCTGGCACGAATGGAATTGCAGATTGCTTTTGCCACCCTAATTAGGCGATTCCCGAAATTAGCATTGGCCCGTGAACCCCAATATCGCGATTCTGTGGTGATTCGTGGGCTTCATTCGCTTGAGGTAGTGTTCTAATGATAAATTCCTTAACATCGAATCAAACAGCCATGCTGGAATGGCTTGCTTCCCACGAGACGCAGATTGCGGAATTTTGTCGCCGCTTAATCCAGACACCCTCTGTGAATGGGGAAAATCCAGAGTGCGCGATTGCCGAAGTGATCAAAAACGAAGCCATATTATTGGACTTGCCCGTATTTATTACTGGCGACGATCCAGAACGTCCTAATGTGGTGGTCAGTACCTCAAACAGTATGCCAGTTGGTCTGCTGCTGCTTGGGCATCTGGATACTGTTCCCGCTGGTGATCCGTTCCAGTGGCGCTTTCCGCCGTTTGATGCAGCTATAGCCGATGGGTGCATTTATGGACGGGGTGCAATTGATACGAAAGGCGGCATGGCTGCGGCGATATATGCATTGAAAGCGCTTGTTGAATGCGGAGGCCTCCAGTTTGGGTGCGCACAAATGATTGGTGTGCCGGATGAAGAATCCGGCGCTACCGGAACGCTTGGAATCCGTTATCTATCACAGCATGGTTTATTGAGCGGTTTAGGCGCAATCTACGCTTATTCTGGCGATGAAATTAATCTTGGGCATCGGGGCTTGCTACGTTACAAGTTAGTGTGTAAGGGGGAATCAGTACACACTGGCTCATCAGCGTGGCAGGATCGCACCGCCGGGGCAAATGCCGTTGCAGGGATGTCCCGGCTTATTTCAGCACTGGATGCGCTTGTATTCCCGTATTCTTCGACGAGTTATTTTGAGTCATATAGATCGGTGGTGACGGCGGGAACGCTGATTAGCGGCGGTACTGCCGTTAACATCGTCCCCGATTATTGTGAATCATGGGTTGATGTGCGGCTAGCGCCTGAGCTTGATCGCGCCACCTTTGAACAGCTGCTGAACGTCGAAATCACTCAGCTAAAAACACCAAAGCTGCAATTTTCGTTCACCTGTGTCAATGATATACCGGCGGTAATATCAAACGAAGATGCGCCATTAATCGCATCTGTCGAAAGCGCAATTTACGACGTTAAAGGCGTGCGTGCAAAACGTACTGTTGCCGGCCCTGCGAACGAAGGCTATTTGCTTATAGGGCAGGGCATACCGACAATATGTGGATTGGGGCCATCTGGCGCAAATGCCCATGCCCCTGATGAATTTGTCGAGATTCAGGGGCTGGTACAAGCTGCGCAAATTTATGCGCTTGCTGCTTCGAGACTGGATATACAGTTAGAACGCTAAGCCGTGTTACGGTGTGCTTGTATTTTTCAGAAGTTCAATCAGGCGTTCCTGATAAGTTCTATCCCGGTCAGGCAGTTCCGGGGAAACCTGCGACGCCTCGCTCAGAAAATGTTCAATGCCTCGTCCCATCTCTTGACCGCGACGGGTGTGCATGTCAATTGCATAATCAGGAATGACTGGCAGAACACTTCCACTTTCGCTCACACGTGATAACCAGTTCAGCAGATGATCGCTGCCTCGCTCTTTTAGAGAGGTGCAAAGATAGCGCACCGCGTGAATGGCAAATAAATATCGATCATGACGCGGCCTCGCCAACCGATGATGCTGTTGAAATAGAGTCTCAATCAGGATAGGTGCCTGCACCGCGCCAAAGCCAACATCCTCAACGGCAATCACCTGCACCCGTTCCCATAAATAAGCTTCCATCTCGGCGCTGGTCGTAACCATCTCGTATGCGAGAAGTGCGGCGTTATCAAGGTTACCCCGACGAATTTCCTTCTGCAGAGAGGAAATAACCTCATCAGCGGGGAAATCGTGCAGTGTGCGGACGCGCGTCCATGGGTCTTGCCGAAAATCGGGTACGGTCATCGTTATTCTCGCTCACTTTCATCAGTATCAGCTTCTATCGCTTTAGGGGGCTGCCGTTCTCCAATGACGATACCGCTGCGTAACTTGCCCAATTCATGCCCGAATTGAGACACGAATCGCCGCCGCTGTAGTATTTCATTGCCACGAATGCGCAGCGCCACGGCGATCAGCGCGCCCAATGTGACGAGCTGCGGCAGTGCTAGGAATAAATCTGGTGGAAGGCTCAATTCAGGACGGCTTTGCAGGTAGAAAGAACTGGCTTCAGAGAAGCCGAAAAATAGGGCTGTGAGAAAGGCGGGAATCGGACGCTCAAAGGCGAAAAGAGCGACTACGATAGCTGTCCAACCGCGCCCATCAACCATGCCTTCAACATATTGGCTTAGTACACCGATGGAGAGAAATGCGCCGGCAATGCCTGCAAGCATCCCGCTAAGAGTAAGCGCGAAAACTTGAACGCGGGTAACATTGATACCGACGCTTTCAGCAGCGCCAATATTCTCACCCACTGCGCGAATGTGCCGCCCAAATTGAGTGCGATACAAAATTATGGCTACGACAATGACCATGAGCCAGCTGATATATACGATGATATTGTAGCCGCTCAACAGCGGGCCAATGACCGGAATATCTGCGATCAACGGCAGGTTTATTCCAGATAGCCCGCGAATACTGGGATCGGCCAGTGTGCCAAATGAACCGAAGGAAACGCGCATAAAGAAAACGGTGATATTCTCAATGAACAGATTCACAGCCAGTGCCAGAATCACCAGATTGATCCGGAGTTTCAGGTAAAGCAGAGAAAAGACAGCCCCCAGCAAACCGCCCGCCAGCGTCGCCGCAAGTACACCAGCCGAAGAATCTAATCCGGTGCGGTATAAAATTGCGACTGCAACAAATGATCCCAGTACCATCTTGCCTTCAATGGCGAGATTTAGTACACCAGCCCTGCTGGCGATCAGCGAAGCTAACGCGCCCAGTGTATAGGGCGTCGCCAACCGGATGCTGCTTTGCAGCAGGGAGGGAGGAAGTACGGCGACGGCTAGAACAAGGAAAAAGATACCAATAAAGATCGGTAAGAAGCGCACCCAACGGTTGGGCTGCCTCGTAGGCGAATTCGCGGCAATAGTAGTCATGAACTCGCCTCCGTTGGCGCAGGTGTTATGCTTTTTCCAGAGAAGATGTGCCGCTTACGCCAGATCGCCGCAATATAGCTGCGTAAGAAGTATTCCATCGCGTTAAACAATATGATCAGCGCAATAATAATGTTTCCAAGCTGGCGTGGGAGGTTGCCAAATTGGAAATTGATGGCGCCCTGCTCAAGCCCTGCGATAAAAGGCGCAACAAACAAAATACCAACAATCGATTCTCTTGCAAGGATTGCGACAAGTACGCCATCAAAGCCAGTTCCCGCTGTTGCGAAACCATCAACGATCCGCCGTTCCACGCCGATCACCTCGATAGCGCCAGCAATACCGCTCAATGCGCCGCTGATCAGCATGGCACGAAGCATGGCGTGTGTGCCGGGAATACCACTGAATCGCGCGAACAGTGGAGAGCCATTAACCATGCGCTGCTCATAGCCCCTGGTCGTGCGGTATAGGAAATACCACACCAGCACAGCTGCTACAACAGCGATAATGAAGCCAACACCAAGACGCGACCCCGAAAACCATTCAATATCAGCATTTGCAAACAAACCACGATTGAAAGGAATTAACCATGCAGTTTCGTCAATACGCGCCGTTCGCGCAATATTATTCATGTCCGAACGAAGTGGATAATTGACCATATAGCCAACAAATTGAACTGCAATCGCGTTGAGAATTATCGTGCTAATGAGTACATTGATATTGAGTTTGACTTTTAGATAGCCGGCAATCCATGAATAGAATGCGCCGGCCATCATTGCGGCCCCAAGGCACACCGCCGGGACGATAATGTGCATGATTGTTTTTAATGCTTCTGGAGCCAGTTCTGGATCGGTCACGCCAAATAATGTATACAGCTGCGCGGGAAACCAGTACCCGAGAAATGCCGCTGCCAGCGCGCCTAACACAAATTGGCCGTCCATACCAATGCTGAACAGTCCCGCTTTGAAAGCTACGGTTGCCGAAAGTGCCGTGAGGATGAGCGGCGTGGCGCGTTCAAGCACCAACGCCAGACTATGGCCGCCAGTTCCGTGAAGCGGGCTAAATACAGTCTGTGATTCACCGGTGTCTTCATTAACAACAGTCTGCACCAGTAAGTTCCCGAACGTTTCGCAGCCCCGCGCGCCAAACCCTTCGCAGAAAAGACGTTGATATGCGTCAACCGGATTGCTACCTGCAATGATGACAAATACGCTGCTGGCAAGTAAACCGAGGAAGATAGCCAGTAGAGCGACCCCTATAGTTTCGAGTGAGCGGCGGAAGCCGGTATGTTCGTTCATGATACTGCTCCCGCATGCACTGCATCGTCAAGGCTGCCACCGGTCATTAAAATTGCGATATTCTGTTCTGTGGCTGTTTCACCATCCAGAATGCCGGTAATTCGTCCCTCATACATCACTGCAATGCGATCGCTCAATGACATGATTTCTTCAAGTTCCACTGAGATCAGCAGCACGGCGGCGCCAGCGTCACGTGCCGCAATCAACGTTTTATGCACAAATTCAATGCTGCCTACATCCAGACCTCGCGTTGGCTGGTTGGCAATAATGAATTTGGGATGCCCCTCCAGCTCACGACCAAGTACAATTTTTTGCAGGTTGCCCCCTGAAAGTGTGCGTATACTACCCTTCACGCTGGCAGATTTAATTTGAAAAGAATCAATCACACGTTGGGCAAAAGCGCGCACTTCTTCAAATTGAAAACGCCAGCCACGAGAGAACGGCTCCCGGTAGTACGCCGTAGAAATCACATTCTCATCCAACGTGGTTTTCAGATTGAGTCCAGTGTCCATGCGGTCTTCAGGAATGTGTGCCATTCCGGCAATTCGTCGTTCGCGCACCGTACAATTCGTGATTATCTGATTCAGAAACCGAATTTCTCCGCTCTCTACAGGGCGCATTCCGGCAACAGCATCAACCAGTTCAGTCTGCCCGTTTCCACTCACACCAGCGATGCCCAGAATTTCTCCACGGCGCACCTCGAAGCTAACGCCAAACACCGCCGGCACGCCGCCATTGGCTGCAACCAGCAGGTTTTCGGCAGAGATGACTGTATCTCCGGGTTGTGCCGGTGTCTTTTCAACATCGAGCAGCACAGTACGGCCAACCATCTGGTTCGCCATCTCATTGACGGTTAAGCCAGCGACGGGGTAAGTGCCAATATGTTGACCGCGCCGCATGATTGTTACCTGATCCGCGGCGGCCTTTACTTCCAATAATTTATGGGTGATCAAAATAATTGCGCGGCCAGTATCTGCCAGTTTACGAATGACCGTGTATAGTTCGTTCACTTCTTGCGGCGTCAGTACGGCAGTTGGCTCGTCCAAAATAAGAATTCTTGCATCGCGCTGAAGCGTTTTTAAAATTTCAACACGCTGCTGCATGCCCACTGGCAAATCTGCAACCCGCTGATTAGGGTTAACTGCCAGCCCAAATTCAGCGGCCAGCCTTCGCACATCATCCGATTCAGCGCGGCTGTTTACGAAACCGGCGCGGTTGCGTTCAATTCCCAGCATAATATTTTCAGCAACGGTAAACGATGGAACCAACTTGAAATGCTGGTGCACCATGCCAATACCGTTACGAATAGCGTCGTTCGGATGTTTGATGTGTGCCCGGTTTCCATTGATGAAAATTTCGCCTTCATCTGGCGAAACCATGCCATAAAGAATGCTCATCAAAGTTGTTTTACCGGCGCCATTTTCTCCAACCAGCGCATGGACTTCACCCGGAGCGACGGCAAGATCAACGCCATCTACAGCTAGTGTTTGTGTTGAAGCAAAGTATTTCCGGATGCCTCGCATTTCAATAGCGTTGGTCATAGTGTTTTATTGTGAGGAATAGAGTAGGGGGATCAAAATCAAAATAAACCTGTGGTGAATGAAGGGGCGATCACTATTTGACCGCCCCTCGTAGATTAGAATCGGTTGATTAGCTGCTCGCTTCTTCCAACGCATTGGTCACAACAATATCTCCTGCAAGGATCGCCGCGCGTGCTTCGTCAATTGCGGCGCGAACAGCAGGTAATTCCGCGACCATATCTTCAGGGCCGTATTCGTCAAAAGTGCGCGAACAAACACCAACGTCCCAGCTGAGACCAGCATAACCCTCGGCCATGCCATAATTCTGGGTGCCACCCTCAAAGGAGCCATCCACAACACTTTGCACGAAGCCAAAAACAGCATTGTCTACGCGCTTCATGGCAGATACGATCACGTTCCCCGGATATAAATCGTCTTGATTGCCATCTACACCAATGGCGAAGTTGCCGGTTTCTGCCGCGGCTTCAAGAACGCCTTCACCGCTGCGCCCTGCTACCTGATACAGAATATCCGCACCCTGCTCATAAAGTGCCAGCGCCTGTTCCTTACCGGTCACGGGGTCAGAGAAGTCGCCAACATAGCTGCGAAGAGTCTGGCAATCCGGGCAAACTGAGCGAACGCCCTCTTCGAAACCAACGATAAACAGGTTGATTCCGGGGGTATCCAATCCACCAACCGAGCCAACAGTTCCTGTCCGGGTCAGCATACCGGCAGCAACACCAGCCAGATAGCTGTTCTCGTGGGTAAGGATGGTTGTAAGGGCGAGGTTCGGGAAGTCTACCGGCTCAAAGAAGAACGTTTCCTGCGCCGCAAAGTTCTGATCGGGGAACTCATCTACAATTTCTTCAATTGTGCTGGCATCAACGGCGATCATGATCACAAGATCTGGGGAGTCCTGAACGGCGCGGCGAATAGCAGCGTCATGTTCCTGCACGCCTGCAGTTTCAACAATCGTGCCCTCTACGCCCAATTCAGCGATTGCGCGCTCTGCGCCACCTGCCGCCGAGTCAATAAATGAACGGTCACCACGCGGGTTTGGCAGAATAATAGTGAAGCTAATGTCGCTGTTGTCGGCGGGAGGGGAGGCCACTTCTGTTGCCTCCATTGATGCATCAAGACATGGGTCTACATATGCGGTATCTTGCGCAGCAACAGCGCTTGTTGCAAGCAACAATGATGAGGCTAACGCTGCCATCCCTATCCATTTACGAAGTACCATTGCCTATGCTCTCCTTATTAAAATCACACAATAAATTGAAACAGTTCTTTCTTCTCATCTATTATTGTGAGAATGCGATAAAAATAACCCATAGCTTGTTTATAATCAACAAGTTGCGTGGGATTTTAAGATATTTGATCTGATCTATATCCAGCACGCCTTTTTTACCGATTGGTCATTATTACCAATGAATTAGTCTACACACTTAGGATGCACGATGACAACTAAGCTTTTACATGATGCTGTGATTTTAGCTTTGGGCGGGAAAGATCAAATCTTTGATCGCGGCTACCTTCTGATCGAAGATGATCTTATTGTCGAAATTGGCGATGCGGCACAAACACCGCAGGGCACATATGACGAGCGTATAGACTGCGCCGAACGGCTGATTATGCCGGGGTTGGTCAATGCCCATACGCATACGCCGATGACTCTATTTCGCGGCCTGGCTGAGGGCGTGTCTCTGTTCACATTGGATGGTTGGTACAACAGCATACGCACTCTGGAACTGGTAATGTCGCCAGAAATGGTGCCGGCTGCCGTAGAAATCGCTTGTGCAGAGATGATCCGGACAGGCACAACATGCTTTGCCGATCAATATTTCTATATGAATCAGGTCGTTCCTAAAGTGCGCCAGAGCGGTATGCGCAGCGTGCTGGCCTATGGGGTCGTAGAACTCAACGATCCTGAGGCTAGAGCACGTGAATTAGCGCAACTTAGCGCGTTTCTTGAGGGTATGCAAGGGGAGGGCAGTTCACGCTTGAAAGGTTGGGTCGGCCCTCATGCATTCTTCGTTGACAACAGCATTGAAATGATGCTTTCTGAACGAATAGTTGCGCAAAAGTATGGGACAGGGCTGCACATTCATCTCTCTACGACGGGTGAAGAAGACGTGTTCTGTCAGAGTCAATTTGGCACAACTGCAGTTCAGCAAATGGATAAATTAGGAATGTTTGATCAGCCGCTGCTTGCAGCCCATTCGATCACCATCCCGCAGGAAGATTGGCCGTTACTGGCACAACGCCCATTTAGCGCAGTAACCTGCGCCGGGGCAAGTATGCGTGCGGGCGCGGAAGCCGCCCCCGTAGCTGGTATGCGCGCTGCTGGCATTAATGTCGCAGTCGGAACAGACAACGTATGCAATAACAACGATTATGATTTGTTCATCGAGATGCGCACCCTAGCGCGGTTGGCATCTTACCGGGAGCGGCAGCCGGGCGTATTGTCTGCGCGAGAGGTGCTGGAAATGGCAACCGCGAATGGCGCGAAGGCGCTGGGTCTACAGGACGAGATTGGAGATCTTACAGCGGGAAAGAAGGCCGATATGATCATACTGGATCGCTCCGGTATAGGCTGGTCACCCTTTCCAACGAATGATCCCTTTACGGCGCTGGTCTACAGCATCAATGGCGCCCACGTCACCGATACGATGGTGGATGGAACATGGTTGATGCGAAACCGCCAGCTTCAAACACTTGATTATCGTGCTGCGACGCAGCAGCAAGCGAAAGATGCTTCTGAATTGATACGCCGTCGCAACTTAAGCAGCCCAAGTTTCGGATAGATAGCACTCTAAACTCTGACCAAATAGGAAGAGCGACTAAGCGCGGCGCACCGGGATTTAAAAGTAGCTGAACGAGCAGGGTAGGGCAGCAAAAATCCTAAATATCTACTTTCCAGCCCGGTACGCGGTGCGACCAATCTACATCGTGGCCGATATATCGCTCGGTGGTTGTTACGCTGGAGTGGCCTAATTGTTCCCTGATTGCGTCCATTTCCATGCCAGATTGACGACACAAAAAGGCGTAGGTACGGCGAAAATCGTGGAAGGCAGGAATAACCAGTTCGCCGCGATATTCGATGCGATATGCTTTTCTTCCCTCAAGCATGCGCTGTAAGCCACGTTCGGTAATCGAACGTTCTACAGAAATAAAATCACCTTCACGGCGGCGCACGCGGCGGATGATCGGCGCGCGCTCATGCTGGGGTGGGGCGCTTCGCAAGTAAGCTTCAACGGCTTTGTACACCCACGAGTTCCAATCAGCCATCACCACAGCTCGCTTACGGTTGTGCTTACCCCGGCGTATTAATATAGCGGGCTGCCCCAGGCGGTTGCGACTGTACAAGTCCGATTTTGTGAGGGCAACAATTTCGCTGATGCGCAGCCCCGCACCAAGTGCCAGCGCGCACACTGCCCGATCCCGCCTTCCCTTGAGATGCGTAGGGAAACTTTGCATGAATTGCTGTACAGATCCAAGCTCAAAGCGCCGCCCATAATCAACGCTATCTTCGCTCTCCACTTCGTCTTGTACCAATGTGCGTTTAACATCTTTAATATTTGCCCAGTCGCGCAGAGCAATTTTCATCTGCAAGTCAACAACATCATCCGCTACAGAGCGCAGCCATTTTCGCGCCGCTGCTAATCGCGCATTGATCGTGCTAACTGATAACGGCTCACCCCGCGGCCATCGTCCATTTGCCATGTCATCACGAAAGCGTTCGAGCACTGTACGGTTTGGTATCGGGAAATTGTTATCGCGCATATAGGATGCAAGCGCATTGATGGCGCTGACAAAGTTACGCGCAGTTAGTGATCGCTGTTTGGATGGTAGATCGAGCTGGCCTAACAGCTGATACTTTTGCCCCAGAAGCTGTAGAAACGCCTCTTCAGTTTGCGGATCGAACCTTTGCAGCATGATTGTTGGCTATCCCAATATCTAGTTCGTATATCGCACATTATACGAACTAGTTTATTTTGTCAACTGATGCGTATTACTTGTTAGCGAGGATCACAAGCGCTTGAAGCCGATATTTAAATGGATTGTGGCGATTTCTGGGTTCTAGTTATCAACGCGAAATGGATTGAACTGCGTGTCGTAGTCGTAGAAATCTTCGTGTTCTGCCTTCTTCAACCGATTAATGATGAACACTGTAACTGGCGTCATGACGACTTCAATACCAACTTTGAAAATGTAATTTGTGATCACCAATCCTACAAACTGATCAGGATGGAAAACGCCTAATACCGTAGCGACACCAATAAATGCAATTGTATCAACAGCCTGCCCAACCAATGTGCTGCCGATTGTGCGTAGAGGCAGCCACTTTCCTTTGGTGGCAATCTTCATCCGGGCAAGGACATAGCTATTAGAAAATTCACCGGCCAGATAAGCAATCAGACTGGCAATGATCAACCCGCTGATGCCCCCTAGAATAGCATCATAGGCAGATTGACCGGCATAAGTTTCCCATGTAGATTCACCGGGCAAAATTCCGGCAAGCCATACGAACAGCCCCATCAAAACCATTGCCAGAAAACCACTCCAAATGACCCGGCGCGAGGCTTTATAACCGTAAACTTCGGTCAAAATATCCCCGAAAATATATGAAATAGGGAAAACCAGCGTTCCAGCATCAAAAATTAGGGGTATAGGCCCAATTGAAATGTTCAAATCAATAATCTTGGCGCTGCTCAAGAGATTGCTCAGTAAGAGGATGGTGACAAACATCGCCCCTATGAAACCAAGATAACGATACTGTTTCTGCATGCTTATGACCCCTCGTGACACGGCAAGTAAAACGCGCTATACTGACCAAGTGTTCTAAGCAGGATAATACGGCATTAGTGGGCAATCGCCAATATGAACAATCAACGGCAATATCCTCTTGAGTTTCGGCGTGAAGAAGTGGCGCAAATTTTAGGCTGTTGGGATGCATCTGAAGCTACGTCTGTCGTAGGCATTGGCAGCGTTGGCAAGTCAAACTTAATTCAACATCTGTCGCGCAGCGACGTAAAACAAACAGCACTCGGCACACAGGCAGAGTCTACATATGTTGTCATCGTAGATGCCAATATGTTAGGCCCCCTTCCCTCCCCTAGCCTTCCAGAAAGCCAACAATTTCGCGTTTGGGCAGGATTTGAACTCATTATGCATCGCCTCTTTCTGGCACTGTATCCCTTTCCTCAACTATCACAGGATGAAGCAAAACGGTTCTACGATGCCTATCAGATGCTACAGGATGGAAATAATCCGCTGTTTTCTTATATGGGCGTGCGCTATCTAGAGCTTGGGTTAGAGTATTTTCTGCGTAAAAACCTGAAAATTATCCTTATTTTTGACGAGTTTGAGGAGCTTTTGCGGCAAATGCCGCCCAAGTTTTTCCAGATTTTGCGTGGTTTGCGGGACAGTCATAAATCAAATTTCATCTACACCGTGTTCAGTCGCTCTCCTATTCCCGTCCTGGTGGAGCGCTATAAGCTGCCGCTGCTGGACATGGAACCGTTTATGGAACTATTTACGGATAACGTGATCTATGTTGGCCCCTATAACGAGGCTGATGGGCGGCAAATGCTCGCCTCGATCTCTCGCCGCCGCGGGAAAACATTACCCGATCTGGCAAATGCGCTGCTATTAGAGGCAACAGGCCGCTTCGCCGGGCTGCTGCGGGGCGGGTTTAATGCCCTCATTGAAGCAAATATCACGGATTGGGGCACACATAACGCTGAAAGCATAGCCGAAATTTTGATCGCTAATCAGGCTGTAAAGACCGAATGCGCCAGCATTTGGACCGGCTTGAACCGTTCTGAACAATACGTGCTCAAAGCAGTAGCGAAGCTGCATCCATATACGGTTAGTGCAGAAACCGAATTGGCGGTCAACATGCTCGTGCAAAAACGACTGCTGCGCGTCAACCACGCTGACAAACAGCTTGTGATCGAGCCGCCTGTTTTCCGAATGTATGTACATTCCAACCCTGATCCGTCATAAATGGCATCCGGTTATCATATTCCCGCAAGCACCGCGGAACATGTAATTGTTCGGGGGAATTCACGCTTTATTGCCGCTGCCGGATTCGCTGAGACGGTGGCGACTGCCCGCGAGTTTATCAACGCGCGCCGAAGGCTTTATCCTGATGCTTCCCATCACGTCTATGCCTTTCGCGCTGGCTATGGCAGCAGCATTCAGGAGGGTATGAGCGATGACGGTGAGCCTTCCGGCACCTCGGGGCCACCGATTATGGCAGTTCTGCGGGGCAGCAATCTAGGTGATATTGTGATCGTCGTTACCCGCTACTTTGGCGGCACCAAGCTGGGTACCGGCGGGCTTGTTAAAGCCTATGGCGATGCGGCGAAGGAAATTCTCGCCGTTTTGCCGACCAAACAAAAAATCGAATATTCTACGTTTGAATTGACTCTGAGTTACGCTTTTTACGGCACCGCAGCGCGGGAAATCGCAGCTTATGATGGTGAAATTGTGAGCGAAAACTTTGCTGAAAGCATTACTTTGACGGTGAGTCTGCCCGCTGATAAAGGGAACGCCTTTACTTCGATCATTATCAATCGTTCGAATGGTGCGGTTATACCTATTCCCGGGCCAAAAGCCTAACTGCTGGAGGGCTGAACCACGTTGTAAGTACACGGGAAGTAATCACCGCCTACCACTACCCGATAATCGAATTCTCGCGCCGCCACTGGATCGGGCAAAACATCTTCATCGCCCAACCGCAGCACATTTTGCAGGAGCATTAAACTACCGCCTTTTACCTGCCCGGTATAATCAACAACCGATGTGCGCGGCGAATAAGCTGCCAATGGCTCGCCCACACTAACCAGAAAGCCTTCCCATTCCAACCGGGATGCAGCTACCCGATCCATACCAGCGATACCACTGCCATTGATCACCTGAACACGTGGGCTGCTTGCGGTTAGCCGGTAAGTTGTTGGTGGCTGGTACATCTGCCGCTCCAGCGCCGTGATCGCAGCCCGATCTGGTAAGAGTACGCTGGCACCTTGAGGAGATGTCCAACCGCGAACTTCTTGATTAGCGCGAAAAGTATAAGAAGCTATCGCGGTACTATCTAGCGCTGCACCAACAGGGATAAGCCCTAGCATTACATCTAAAGAGATGTTTGTCTCAACAATTTCCATCAACTGCGGCCAGACATCGGTGACCTGATCAAGCATACTCAGGTTGCGAATCCGGCTTAACACTGCGCGTAAAAGTGCCTGCTGCCTTCGCCCGCGATCCAGATCGCTGCTAGTACGGCGGCTGCGGGCATACCACAGCGCCAGATCACCATCCATATGACGAAAACCGACGGGCAGTGTAAACATCGCCCAATTTTCTTCGAGAGTCGGATCCATATCTGGCTCGATCAAACGCCAATCTTCGATGGCGCAGTCAACTGCAATATCTAGCCCGCCCAGATCGTCAATAATCTGCCGAAAATTTGTGAAGTTGATCCGCGCATAATAATCAATTTCTAGGCCAAGGTTATATTCAAGGGTATTGATCAAGCTTTGTGGCCCCTGCCCTGTGCCTAGCTGCTGTTCACCCAAACCATAAGCCGTATTGATACGATTCATACCGATTTCAGGGATATATACATATAGATCGCGGGGAATGGAGAGCAGTGATACTGTCCCCGCAGTCTGGTTCACTGAAACTACGATAATGACATCAGTACGTCCAGCATTCGTCGGGTGTGTGGTATCGCTGCCCAGTAGTAAAAAATTCAAGATGTCATAGTCGCCCTCAGTGATCGGCGCTATGGCTGCGGGAATTTCTTCTGGAAGCAGGGTTGGTGTAGGTTCTAATTCTTGCGCGTTTAGTGGCGCACCCACTGCAATTAATAACACAACCGTGCAAAAAAGTAACGACAGCAATCGGCCAAAGAGCATGATATCAACCCACGTTGAGTGTGAAAAAATGAAAGGGTGCCTTTAGCATACAATCAGAATTTTACTACCGCGCCGGAAAAGCGAAGGAGCATCGTGATTCCGTGGGTCAAACACAAGGCGCCCGTTTAGGGCGCCTTGTGTTTGAGGAAAACTGCACGTCTGATCGTTTAGTAACGGTATTGATTGATCAGATTCAGCATGCTGCGGATTGATACTGGTTTTCGCACATACACATCGCATCCGGCGGCGGCATACTGATCGCCAAACCCCATCGTATCGTAAGCAGTGATCGCCACAATTGGCTCACCGATACCCTTCTGGCGCAGTAAGCGGGTTAACTGCAACCCATCCATACTGCGATTGCCAAGATGCAAATCCATCAAAATCAAGTCGGACTCTCCAGGATGTATTCCTGCAAGCGCCGTTTCCGCATCAGTGTATGTAGAAAGTTGATCATCATTCATCTGACAGATGCGTTCAATGAGCGCGACGTTGGCAAGATTGTCTTCAACGTAGACGATGTGCATTTATCTCTGCCCTACTGCTTTCTGATTTTTAGTAACCAATGACTGCGAAGTTATCGAAGAACCCGCGCAGCAATGTGTACTCTCCATATACCCAACCACGTCCCAGCGGACTCTCAACATAATACCACAGCCCATCAGGCGTGGATGCGAGACCGTCGAGAATTGTACCACCGGGAACGCTGCCCAGAGTCGAGAACTGCGGGCCGGGGCCGGTACGTACGTTCAAACGACCTGTATTCACTATGATACGAGGTGGTTCCAAAACAGGAACTGGTACTTCGTTGGTCGTGGGAATACCGATGGTGACTGGCGGGGTTATAACCGAAACTGGCGGAGCCAACACATCAACAACGGGAATGAAACGGAAATCTCCGCGCGGAAGTGTAAAGGCGATGTCTACCCAGCCGTTGCCAGCCGCTGTTGAAACCAGATCCCATGTACCCGAAGGATTTGTGCCCAATACGGGCAGTTCAGTACCGCCTACTACGCTGGTAACCACGGTAAATTGCGGGCCGGGACCACTGCGTACATTCAGCGCGCCAGTATTCACGACGAGAATAGGAAGCGCGGGTGTTTGTTCTGCTGGCGCCGCAAATGCGACAGCGCTCATCGTCATGATGAGGAGGAAAATCCCAAGAAGCAGTGTTCCCCGTAAAATTCGTTTCATGGATCAGTCTCCTGATGGTTGAGCTGCACGTCACACGAAATACTCCATTTCTAAGTATAGAATAAGAGTAAGAATTTATGCCAACAATTAAGGCCAAAATTCACGGGAAATTGGGTGAATGTGGCGCGTCTGGTTGGGATACTGTAATCGTCAGGCAAGCGTCGGCAAGGTTTTAGCGGAATGTGTTACGTTCAAAGAAACAGATCTGTGGATGATCGTATGCGTAAAATGATAGGTTTTTCTTTATTGATTATTGGCTTTAGCCTTATCGGCTTCACTCCTGCTTCCGCGCAGGAAACGGTGTGTTTAGACTGCCTTCATGAGCAGTTAACTGCTGCCGGCATTAGCGCAGAGGCAATTGCGGCATATCCTGCGCCGGCAGTTACCGCACTTGCGCCCGATGAGGAACTGCTTTATGACCGCCGCTATCAACGTGTTCAAGGGGCAATCGAAATATTCGACGCACCTCATGGATCGCCCACACGCACACTGGATGCCGGCTTTAACTTTGTGACGACTTTTGCCCCGGAAGGTGAATGGACACAAATTAATGTCGGGGAATGGGTACGCTCTGAGGCACTAACACAGGTGCTGCCTTCACGGTTTACCGGGGTGTTATTGCCCGATGGTGAACTGCCCTACCCTATGGGCTGGATACTGATTCATGTTGTTCCCAGCCGCGCACCCGGTGCAGAACCGCTGGATACTGATCTGCCCCTGATGCGCTATACGCTCGTCAATTTGTATACCAACGTCGAGATTGATGGTTGGCGCTGGTATCAGGTGGGCGTTGATCAATGGGTTCATCAGACGTTGATTGCTAAGATGATTCCTGTCGAACGGCCAGAAGGTGTTGATACCCGGCGCTGGATCAGCGTAGATTTATATGAGCAGGTTGTGATTGCCTATGATGGCGATTTGCCTGTTTTTGCTACACTTATCTCTTCAGGGCTGGCAGAATGGCCGACCAATGAAGGCGTATTTAACATCTATATCCGCTATGATCGCACGATCATGAGCGGCGCCGCCGGTCGGCCAGATTTCTATTTTCTAGAAGAGGTTCCATGGACGATGTATTTTGACCACGACATCGGGTTACATGGTACCTATTGGCACGACGGCTTCGGCTACCGGCACAGCCATGGATGCGTAAATCTCTCGGTCACAGATTCCTTCTGGCTGTACAACTGGGCGTCCGTGGAATTTGATTTTGAAGTGCCAAATGATACGGGTGCTGCGGTATACGTGTATTCGAGCGGCGCCTATCGCGATCAAACCTCCGAAACCTGATATTGATCGCTGAAAACTACGGTTTCGGTCGGGCATTGATTGCCTGAGGAAAACCGCTATTATGTTAGCGCCCGGTGTCACTCTGGAGTGCTAAATTGACAGCGATCGCGGATCGCATACGCGAATTGTCCATCATTCGTCGCAGCGTTGAAATTGTCGAGAATTTATTGACAGAGTTTGGCTATGAGCGTATTGAAACGCCCATCTTACAGCCTGCCGAACTGTTTTTGACCCGCGCAGGCGATCAAATTGTGGATCATTTACTGACTCTTGAGCATCGGGATGAACTTCTAGCGCTGCGACCGGAGTTCACCTCCCCGGCAATAGCCGCGTATTTACAAAGCGGAACAGCACAAAGTGTAGTGCGCTGGTCATTCAATGGGCCAGTATTTGAAGATAACCCGGCTCAGGAAAGACTCCAGAGTGAAAGCGTGGGCGCAGAACTGCTCGGCATGCCCGGCCGCTATGCGGAAGCAGAAATTATCGCGCTAGCGGGATTAGCGGCTGAGCGAATGGGGATTGCTGATTACGAAATCGTCATCGGCCACGTAGGATTAACACGCTATCTCTTGAATCAATTCGGGCTGGATACACGCGCCCAACGACTGCTGCTGAACTATCTGAATCATCAGCGGGAACCGCTTGTCGCTGAAACCCTGCAAAATTGGCTGGAAAAATTCATCTCGCCTTCTGGTCTCAGCGGTAATGGCGAACACGAAGATCAGTCACGAATATTACAGGCGCTCATGGACACCACCCATCCAGACACCGCCCCTGTAGGTGGCCGCTCGCGGGATGATATCCTCGAGCGACTACTGCGTAAACAACAGCGTTATGTGAGGCACGAAAACCTGTTGGAGGCGGTCAGCTTTCTCGTGAAATACGCATCAATGACGGTTGGTTACAGCGAAAATTGGCAAGAAACTATCATGGCGCTGCCGGCGGCTAATGAGCAGGCGCAAGTGTTGACCGGCGAAATTCAGCAGGTCGCTGCAATGGTGCTTGCTTATGGTATTGATCAGCGAAAATTGGTCATCAAGCCGGCGCTTGCCCGCAGTTGGGATTATTACAGCGGTACCGTTTTTGAGCTTCGGGTGAATGGCGCAATATTTGCAGGCGGCGGCCGCTATGATGACTTTGCCGCCCTGCTTGGCGCCGCCGGCGAAGTCCCTGCCGTTGGGCTGGCGTTTTACTTGAACAACGTTATTTCTGATAACGAATTTACAGCAGGCGATCAAATTCAAACGCTCAAAATTCAGCTTACGCCGGCCTCCAATCTAACCGCTGCTGTACGTTGGGCGCAGGAGCTGCGGCGTCACGGCCAGAATGTCACGGTTGTTGAAGAACCTTCTAATAACGCATATCCCCTACAGGGTGAACATCTGATTGTTGACTCAAAACCATACGGTATAGATGACATTCATTCCCTCATAGACTTGCTGAAAGATAAGACTGCCTCATGAATCGAGTGATGTTTGCGCTGCCTAGTAAAGGCGCGATTGCCGAGCCGACAATGAGCTTTTTGCAAGATTGTGGCCTGCGCGTTGATAAACCTAATCCGCGCCAGTACATTGGCACGATACCCGCCATTCCGACGATTGATGTGTTATTCCAGCGTGTCATCGATGTGCTGTATAAAGTTGCCGATGGCACCGCCAAACTTGGTATTACCGGTTTAGATGTCATTGCTGAATATGGCAGCGAGGACATCATCGTTATTCACGACAATCTGAATTATGGTCATTGCAAGCTGGTGGTTGCCGTGCCAGAAGCATGGATTGATGTTGAAAATATGATAGACCTTGCGGAGGTGGCACTAGATTTCCGTGAGGCGAAGATGCGTAACTTGAAGGTTGCCACGACCTATCCAAACCAAACCCGCGAATTTCTACATCGGAACGGTATCCATCACTTCAGCATCGTAGCCGCTGAAGGGGCAATTGAGGCCGCGCCAACAATTGGCTATGCCGATATTGTTGTCGATCTGGTGCAAACCGGTACCACACTGCGCGAAAATCACCTGAAACCACTGCTTGATGGTGTAATCATCAATTCGCAAGCGTGCCTGATTGGTAACCGCCGGATGCTCAAAGAACACCCGGAAGCTTTGCAGGCCGCGCGCATTTTACTTGAACATATTGATGGGGCGTTACTGGGTAAAACCTATACTCAGATCACTATGAATATTACTGGAATAAGCGCAGAGGATATTGGTCGCAAAATTGCCGCGAATCCACTTACGCGCGGGCTTCAGGGGCCGACAGTTGCGCCAATTTTCGGGGCAGAGAAGAACGATTCCGGGCAGTGGTTTACTGCCACGTTGATTGTACCGGGAAAATTGCTACTGACCGCGATTGAATCACTTCGTGCTGTTGGCGCAACACACATGAGCGCAGTGCCAGTGCGTTACGTATTTTTGCACGAGTCGCCAACATTCGCGCAGCTTCAAGCCGCGTTAGGCTAGCCGCCGCTCTACCTCATCCAGAGCACGATCAATCAAACTACGTTGGCGATAGCTTTCGCCTCCCATTTCAATGGCCATGGCTAAGCCTAAAAACGAAATTGCGGGCGGAAAACGTTCTTGATCGGCTAAATTCATGGTCAACAGCGGGCAGCACATCAACGCCATCTTCAAATACTGCCGCCAGTCCTGAGGAAGCGTGTTCTGCCTTGCCAATTCGATGATCAACGGGCTGAGTACGCGCTCAATTTTACTTTCAAAGAACATTTCACGGATTGGCGACAGGGGATATTCGTATTCAATTTGCCACTCGTCTACGTGGCGGTAAACATCAAGGAATAGTTCGTCATTGGTCTCTTTGGGAAAGTACATCCACATGGCAAAGACATTGTGAAACAGCGGTTTTGCAAGGTCAAGCAGCGGATGATGTCGCCCGGCGAAGGCCGGATCAAAATATGTGAGGCTTCCCGCCGATTCGTTGAAGAATAGATTGCCGTTATGCGCATCGCCATGCCCGATAACCGAAGAGCCAGCCTGCTGCGGGTCTAAATGAGAAGATGCCGAAGCGACCAGTTCATCAAGGGAAAGATGATACTGCTGGCCGTTGATTTCCCACTGCGCCTTTCGAACGTCGGCCATGGTAATCGGATCGCCATCAGGGAATTTTAAGGCAACTTCCTCTCCGGTACTGCCATAGAACTGCTGGAAACGACCCCCTATAAGCCGGTGATGAAAAAGCTGATGTACAGGCGCTTTTGCGGCAGATTCCTCACTTTGTGGTTCCAGTGTGCGCAAATAGACTTCAAACAATGCATCATCCGCGCGCTGCTGTGCCCCGGTTAACGCCTGGACCTTTTGATCTGCGCCATTATCTATCTGCCATGCAATATCAAATACCGATGGCTGATCAACCACTTCGTAAATAAGAAGCTGTTTGCCGCTTTCGGTGGAGCTATAAACCGGCTGCAATACGGGGTAACCTGCCTGCGCTAACTGGCCGGCATTATAATATTCAGCGATAATGCCGCCCGGTTCGATGTGAGTTTTGAAGAACAATCGCTGCCCATCGCTGCGGGTGAGAAAGCCGTTGAAAGAGTTTAGCGATACGGCTAGCGGTCGTAATTCAACCGTCGCAACATCCAGATCGAGCGTTTCGTGTAGGAAGGATAGAAGCAGTGCTTCGGCTCCGGCCTTATCCTTAAATTGCAGTTGTTGAACGCGCTCAAGTACGCTCATAGCCCAAAGATTTCATTGCGTTTTCGGATTGCCATTGCGTGTGCCGGAAACCCCTCGTAATCTGCCAGCGTTGCAGTGATGCCCTGTAACGCAGTATAGCCCTGTTTTGATAAATAGCCGATTCCAGAGCGTTTCAGAAAATCCCAGATGCTGACAGATGAGAAACTACGGGCAAAACCGCCTGTTGGCAGGATCGCATTCAACCCGAGACAATAATTGGCTGTAGGAATGGGCGTTGATGCTCCTAACAAAATTTCGCCCGCATTGTGAATTTCCTGAAGCGTAACAAACGGTTCGGCGGTCAACACTTCAAGATGCTCAGGCGCATATTCATTTACGAATGCAATTGATTCTTCGAGTGAATTCGTGAGCAAAATACCGCCGTAATTATCCAGCACATTTTCGACAAAATTGCGCCGCCATTCTGGTAATTCAGCGATGTACTGCGGCAGCACGGCTGCTGCCTGTTCTGCAACTTCGCGGCTGTGTGTAACGAGTATCGCCGCTGATTCCGGACCGTGTTCTGATTCTACCAGTAAGTCCAGCGCGGCAAGACGGGGATCAACAGTTTCATCAGTCAAAATAATTGCTTCACTGGGGCCAGCGGGAAGCCCTACATCCACGACACCGAACAGCAGTCGCTTGGCCGCAGTTACATAACTGCTGCCCGGCCCGATGATCTTTTGCACTTTTGGCACCGTTTCAGTGCCATAGGCCAGCGCCGCTATCGCCTGAATGCCGCCAATGACATACACTTCATCTATGCCGCAAATTTCAGCCGCAACCAGCGAAGCAGCGTCAGCTTTGCCGTTCGGTGCCGGGGGTGTTGCTACAATTACACGCGGCACGCCAGCTACACGCGCAGGCGTTGCCAGCATCAACATAACGCTGGGAAACGCGCCCTTCCCTCGCGGCACATAAAGCGCGGCACTGGTGATGGGAGTGATTTTTTCGCCTGCCATGATGCCCGGCTGAATCTGAGTAAACCACATTGGCTCTGGTAATTGTTCTTCGTGAAACTTGCGGATATTGGCATGTGCCTGTTCGATGGCGCTAACGACCTCAGGCGCGACTGCCGAACGCGCGGCGGCGAAATCCTCAGGGGTTGCCCGCATCATGCTGGCTTGAAATTCCGGCGCATCAAAACGGCGGGCAAATTCAACCACCGCGTTATCGCCACGGTCACGCACCTGATCAATGATGCCCTGTGCTAATGGGAACAGATCGCGAATATCTGTTTCTGCCCGGCGCAGCAAACGCGCGCGATCTTCATCAGAAAGCGCAGCCAGTTCAAGGAACTGAACCATCGGAAAACCTCACTCTTGCTCACACAATATAAATCAATAAGGGGCAACGTTTTCCCGCCTTGCCCCTATCATCAAAACCGAATTTGGCGGAATATCTGAGTAACCCCGCCAGTTAACCGCAATTTTTGTGCTACGTCGAAGTGACTGTAATTAATTCAGAACGGCGGCGTGCGCCGTTCCAACGAATGTCTGGCACCAGAATATCGCGCTTTTCCATGATACGCTCACGATGCGGAAGTAAATCCTGAAGCATAATCTTTACTTCAGCAACTACGTTATGTGTCGGTACATAGCCCAGATCGATTAAGTGCTGCCGATCCGGGTTGTAATAATGTGTATCCCGTTCGGTGCGCGGATTGTCGTAGTAAGCGATATCAGCATCAATGCCAACTTCATTTGCCGCTTGCTGTACTTTTTGCGCCAATTCCTCAACCGTATAGCATTCTTCAAACTGATTGAATACACGATATTCCCCTGCTTGAGGCTCGTGTTCAATCGCGATAGTCAAGCACTGCATGGAGTCGCGCAGCGGCAAGAATCCTCGTGTTTGCCCACCCTTACCATATACCGTTAGCGGGTGACCGATCACCGTCTGGCATGCGAAGCGGTTAATTGCAGTGCCAAAGCATTGGTCAAAGTCCAGTCGGCTGCACAGGCGGGGGTCGTCGCCCATTTCATCTATACGTGTGCCGAATACCACGCCTTGCATAATATCTGTTGAGCGCAATCCCCATGTTTTACAGGCAAACATAGTGTTGTTGGTGTCATGAACCTTTGTCAAATGATAGAAACTGTTGGCCTGACGGGGAAATGGCATGTAATCTTTGCGTCCACGAAATTCGACCTCAAAGAAGCCTTCGGGAATATCTACATTTGGCGTGCCATATTCACCCATTGTGCCCAATTTAACCAGATGAGCATCGGGGCATGTTTCGTGCATTGCCCACAACAGATTCAAGCTGCCAACGACATTGTTTTGCTGGGTAAACGCAGCATGCTGCTGGTCAATCATCGAATATGGCGCGGACGGCATTTCGCCAAGATGGACGATAGATTCGGGCTGGAAGTCGGCCAGATACCCGGCTAAAAACTCATAATCCATCAAACTACCAGAGCGGAAATTAAGTGGTTTGCCATAACGTTCGGCAAACGCATTCAGTCGTTCGTCTATGGAATAGACGGGCAATGCGCTTACGCTGCCAACTTCTTCTACCCACGCGCGGCGAAAAAAAGTATCTGCGCCGGCAACTTCATGCCCTCTGGCGCTAAGGTACTGGGCTAAACTCCAGCCCAGATAACCGTCTATTCCTGCGATGAATACGCGCATTAATACATCCTCCACAACCAATGAGTTACAACATGAAAAACACCTGCAGCATCAGGTTGCTGCGCATGTCCTTTTTTTATGCCATTACAGCATCGGGGTTGCTGGCGGCGATCTCCGGATAAAAACCCGAAATATATCCCCTGGCGGCCATCAATTCGGCATTCAAAATGCTACAACCCGCCGCGCCACGAATAGTGTTGTGTGAGAGCGCGACAAATTTGTAGCCAAGTAGAGGGCACTCACGTAATCGGCCAATTGAGGTGGTCATGCCTTTGCCGTAATTACGATCACGCCTCGGCTGCGGGCGATCTGGCTGTTCGAAATAATGTACCGGCTCTTCGGGCGCGCCGGGCAATAAGGAAACTGGATCGCTTCCTCTAAATTGCGCCCACGCCTCTAGTATATCGTCCAACCTCGGTTGACTTTTCAGTGAAACGGAAAGATTCACAAGATGCCCGTCAATGACCGATGCGCGGTTGGAGGTTGCGCTTACAACAGCGGGTAGCCATTCTACGTGATCGCCGTTTAGCTTGCCGAGCATACGCAGGGACTCGGTTTCCATCTTGTCTTCTTCGCCGCTGATATACGGGATGATATTATCTAGAATGTCCAATGCCGGGACGCCGGGATACCCTGCACCGCTAATAGCCTGAGCGCTTACGATCAGAATTTTCTCGATGCCAAACTGCCGTAACGGCGCAAGGGACATCACGACTGGCATGATAGTACAGTTTGAATTAGCAACCAGTGCGCCGGTTGTCCAACCACGATTGGCACGCTGAATATCTATCAGAGCGAGGTGTTCAGCATTCACTTCTGGCAGCAGCAGTGGCACATCTTCAAGCATGCGATTGAGCGATGCGTTGGTGCAGACCACATGCCCGGCGCTTGCCAATCGGAGTTCATGCGGATCGGCGGCTTCTTTTGGTAATGCGGAAAATACCAGCGGCGACTCTAAGTTCGAGTCAAGCGGTTTTATACGCATGCTGCGTATTCTGGTGGGTGGCTCTCCATCCAGTACCCAGCGTACTGCATCCGCATAATCGCGGCCTGCACTACGATCTGAGGCCACGAGTTCGGAAACTTCAAACCATGGATGATTCTCAAGCAGTTGAATGAACCGCTGCCCCACAGCGCCGGTTGCACCAAGGATAGCGACTGGCAGTTTTTCCATAATTGAATGCCTTTAGTGCTTATATACCTACTGATTCGACCCGAAAAGCGGGATACGATCCCAACATTTTAACGAACGATGCCCTCTGAAGCAGGCGCGCCAGCGCTTCCTGACAATTCTGATCCTGCCAGTGCCCCTCAAAATCGAGGAAGAAAACGGGTTCCCACGGGCGGTTCCGGCGCGGACGAGACTCGATCTTGGTGAGGTTCAATCCACGCTCGGCAAACTCACCCAGACACTCATAGAGCGCCGCCGGACGATGGCGGGTTGCAAATACCAGCGAAGTTTTGCTGAATTCCCCGCGTGGGGGATCGTCATGCCCTAAAACGAAAAAGCGTGTGTAGTTGAAAGGAACATCCTCAATCTGGGTGGCTAATGCTTCCAGCCCATATAGTTTACCGGCCAGTTCACTGGCAATCACCGCCGTCGCTTCAACTGGTTCCGCAGCAAGGTCTTGCGCCGATCCAGCGGTATCGTACCACGGCATCGGAATGAATCCATTCCGCTTCAGAAAATGACTACACTGAGCTAGCGCCTGAGGATGCGAGCGCACCTGCTTGATATTCTTAATATTAGTACCGCTAGGCGCAAGCAGCGCGTGGTGAACATGCAATATCACCTCTGCCTGTATGCGTAAGTCGGAATCCATCAACAGTTCGTAGGCTTGCTGCACTGCGCCTGCCAGCGCATTTTCGACTGGCAGGATGGCATAACGTACTGTGCCGTTGTTGATGGTCTCAAAAAGTTTGTTTAGATCGTTGCAGGGAAAAATATCAACGCTATCACCAAAGTGCTGCTTTAGCGCTTGTTCGGAATAAGCGCCATGAACTCCCTGAAAAGCGACAGAATCAGGCAAGATAAGCTCCCTGATAAATAGAAATATGAGCGGACTGCCATGCTAACACAACCGCCGCCGTCACGCCAACGCGAATTGACACCTGAAAATTGATAGTGCTACAATTTCTCTAATGGACATAATAGAAATGACACCGCAATGCAAGAAACACGACGCCTCATCCTTGATATTCTGCGCCATCGGGGATTTGCCACAGTAGACGAAATTGTAGAACACCTTCGTGAACAGCGTGGCGATGAAATAACATCAGTAACCGTTCGGCATCATTTAACGCGCCTTCAGGAAGAAGATTTGATTGCCGCGCCTCAACTGCGACGGCGATCATCACCCGGTAGGCCGCAGCACGTTTACACGCTATCAAGCAAGGCACGGGAGCAGTTTTCCAATAATTACCAGCATATTTTCTGCGCGCTGCTGGATGAAATTCGAAATCAGCTTTCCCCTACCGGCGTTAATGTGCTGCTGGAAGGTGTAACTAACCGCTGGTCACAAGAGGCGGGTATTGGCGATGTGCCAATGTGTGACCGTATGAATCTCGCGGTTGATTATCTCAATCAGCATGGTTACGATGCACAGTGGGAAATGTCTCCTGAAGGCTACATTCTACATACAGCAAACTGCCCCTATCATGCGATTGTTTCACATAACGAAGCGCTGTGCGAGATGGATTTACGCCTTGTTGCTTCTTTAGTGAATGCTGTGCCTCGCCGGTTGGCGCATATCTCGTCGGGGGATACAAGCTGTTCCTATTTGATCCCTGAATCTAAAGCTGCGGAATTTTGATAATTCGGGTCTTATTAATTGACCGATGAATCTCAAGTTGCTACAATGATTGCATCCCATATTTTAAGAAAGGTGGCTCAAAATGGCTGCACTCGAGCCTACGTTAGAAAAACTGGAACTGGTTCAAGATGATGTTTTGTCGGTCTCACCGGCAGCACAGCAGATGATCAAAACACTGCTGGAACAGCGCAGCATTCCCGATCACGCCTTGCGCGTTTTCGTTTCGGGCGGCGGCTGCTCTGGTTTACAGTATGGCATGAGTTTCGAGCAATCCTCGCGCGACTTTGACACGATTATTGATGTAAATGGCGTGCGTTTACTCATCGATCCTGCTTCGTTGATGTACTTGCAGGGCGCAAGCATAGATTTTATTGACAGCCCGATGGGCGGCGGCTTCCGCATTGATAACCCGAACGCAGAGTCAAATAGTGGCTGTGGCTGCGGTGGTGGTGGCGGAAGCTGTGGCTGTGGCGGCCACAGTAATGATGGTACCGAAGCTTCCAGTGGGTGTTCATGCGGCAGCCACTAGTCCTCTGGCAATGATATTAAAAAGACCTGACAGCACGTCAGGTCTTTTTGTTTACTCAATTACTCAATTTTCATCTTTATGAACGCTTCAGCGCATTCACAATCAGCCCAAGAACGCCAAGCCCTCCCACAATCAGGATAGGCAGAATGGGCGGCATCCCCTGATCCGCTGATGCGGAGGGAACTGCCTGCGGAATTTCCTGCTGTGGGGACAGAAGAATATCCGGCGTGGGTGCAATCAGCGCCGCGTTTGGCGGATAGGTATATGTGGGCAGCACTTGCCCCGGCACTATCGTTCCGGCACTTCCAGCAAGAAAACGTTCAAATGCCGTCGCAGTAAGCAGCCCCCCCGGCGTTTGCGTAATCGCATTCTGTGTGGCAGTAGCATTGCCTGCCATAGGGTCAAAAGTAGGTTCCGTGTCTAAGTTAATTTCCGGGATCTGCGAAAGGTCGCCATTTACATTCACAAGCTGGCCGAATACCCATCCCGCGCCATTAGGTGAAGGTGGAAATTGAAATTGAAGCCACTCAAAATGCCGCCCGATAACCGGATACAAATCACCATTACGAATGGTGCCAATCTGTGCTGCGTCGGTATCGGGTTGGGAACGCACGTTGGCGCTGTCAATCGCCTCTAGCACGACGGCAGCAACCGTAGTTGGCGCTGTCGTTGGCGGCGTGATCACCAGCCCCGGCACTGTAGGGGTAATCGGCGTTGATAATTGGATTTGTGCGGGGGTTGCAGTTGGCCCGGTTTGGGCGTTAATGCTTAAACCGGGTAAAAGCAATACTCCGGTAAGTAAAACCCCTGTGAATAGAAGAAAATACGTTGCTTTAAAATACCTCATGCCACCTCATCACTGCCATGTAATACGATTATCAGCGATATTTCTGCCCTGCTCTGCCACAATCTGCCGCGATCCATTGGTCATATAACCCTGATATTCTTGATTGGGCAGCCCCAATACCGCCCACGCGCCGATCACAAACGCTGGCCGCGGATGCAGCACACAGGTTGAGCAATCCGCAGGAATCCACTCACCGTTATAACGCCGCGCAAGATGCAGGTGAGTGCCATTTGAAAAGCCGCCTTCACAGGACGGTCTTCCGATCCGATCGCCGGGTGAAACGCTTGCGCCAGCGTTGATGCGTCCCTCAGATGCGATGTGCAGGTACAAGATCGTCCAGCCTGTACTCTCGTCACCATCACCATCGAGATCGAGGACAACCGTCCCCTCATCTGTTCGCGCAATCACGCCTGGCGCTGCTGCCGTTGCATAAAATGAAGAGACGTAACAGGATGAGGTAACCGTATCCAGATCATCCGGGGGAGCAAAATCAACCGCTGCCCAGGCGCTGCCACTTCCCCACCCGCCATGGGGGCCTCCCGTATAAAACCATGTCTGCGCGTTGGCAAACGGAAGCTCAAGCGTCGGCTGTGTTAGGTTATCCGGCACCAGCGGCACAATGGAATTTTGGAAAGGATCGCCAAACAGCGCGCGATACGTGAGGGCAAAGCCTTCGGGAGAAACATCCTTCTGCCACTGGTTGTAATCGCGTATCCGGCTGAACAAATATTGCAGGCCGGTTGTAGCCGCATTAATGTCTTGGTTAATGCGTACACGCGTTCCGTCTGCGAGTTCCATGGTGCGTATTTGTTGTGCTTGTTTAGCGTAGTAACCGCGATTCAAATTATCGGCAGCCCACGCAAGCTGTAAGTATACGCCCCGGCGGTCGACGCCGTTGGAATAGGCTGGAGCGCCCAACGGGTTGTCTTCGCTGCCCGTATCACGGGATAACCATCCCCCTAAATATTCGAGCAAAGCGAACAGCAATCGCGGATCGACACTATACTCAAGCGACACCCGGTTCACCACCTGTCCGGCAGTTAGTTCCACATGGTTCACTTCGTCAACAGCGCGCGAAATAAAGCGATTCTGCGCTTCAGCAAAAGCCAGCACGTCGAAATCGCTAACGCCCGGCCCCCTTACCAACTTGCTATCAGCCATGATGATATATTCAGAACCCTCCACCAGAGGGGTAGAAGGCAGTTCAATGATCTGGCCGACAAAAAGCGTGTTTTGATCTGCAATGTCGTTTATTTCCAGCAGCGTTTCTACCGTCGTGCCGTTTTGCTCGGCAATAATCGTAAGCGTATCGCCGGGCCGCACTACATAGGACGACGGTTGATTGTTGGGAATCACGGTTACAGATGGCAGAAGCGGCAGTTCCCCGATAGGAGTGCTAGTTGCCAGTGCTAATTCAGCGGTATTCTGCGGCAAAAAAGTGGCGGTAATGACGATAACTTCAGGCGTATCGCGTACACAGGCGATTGTGGCAAGGGCAAGCATCATCAGCGCCAGCAGTATTTTTTTCACGCGCAAGTTCGTTTCTGTGCCTTGGTCATGTCAGGATTTTACACTACGGGTGGAGTTACGCCCCTTGAGGCGATATACTATAACGCAACGATTCGTCTGTGAAATCAATTCTATTCAGCTTGAAGGAGAAACTGATGGCGACCCATGATGAAGTGGCTGCTATCTTTGGCAAAATGCAAGAACGATTCGACCCCAAAAAGGCCGAAGGAATGAACGCGACCATTCAGTTCCAGCTTGCGGGCGACAACGGCGGCCCGTTCTGGGTACGCATCGCGGACGGTAAACTGGACACTGGCTCTGGTAATGCCGAAAATGCGAAGATGACTTTGCTTGCCAGCGCCGATGATTTTTATTCAATGATGACCGGCTCGCTGAACGCGATGAATGCCTTTATGACCGGCAAGGTGAAAATTCAGGGCGACACCGGGCTTGCGCTTAAGCTCATGCCATTGATTGGTTAGTATCCCCTTCACAAACACAAAAAAAGCCGACTGCTTTATATAGCAGTCGGCTTTTTTTGTCAGCGAACTGTGTTAATCGTCTAAATTCATCATATACAGATCACCGCTGTTCAGATTTGCTGCCGCGAGCGCGTCTTCAACTGACTCCAATAGATCACGGTCTTTTCGCGCCTTTGCATCGTCGGCCAGCAGCGAAAGGACACGCATCGCTTCTCTGCCGCCAATTTCGCCCAGCGCCCAGATTGCTGTATCCCGAATATCAATATCCTCATCAAATGCGAGGCCGCTTAAGGCAGGGAGAGCTTCTTCTAGTTCAAGCTCTCCGGCGGCGCGCGCCGCCTCATAGCGAAATTCGGCAGACTCATTTTCTAACTCAGCCAACACATTTTCTGCCCAGCGGGCATCGCAGGAACGCCCCATCGCAAAAATCGCGCTTGTTTGCAACCGCTGATCATAGCTCTGGTACGCTTGTTCAATGGCTTCAGGAATAATTTCATGGCTCGAATTAGAGATCGCTTCCAGCGCGCGGCGGCGAACTTCAACATCTTCATCGGAGTTTTGCCACAGCGCAATCACAGCATTCTGTGCGCGGGTAACATCGGCTTCTGGTATATCTCCCATCTCGCCTCGCAAAATGAAGTTTCCTAACGCATTTGCGGCTGCCGCGCGTTCCGCAATAGATTCGCCTGTGCGAGTCATATCTATCAACTTGTCCATCAGCGCGATGGACTCATCCTCCCACAACAGCTCGATGGCTGCTTCGCGCACATCAGCATCTGTATCGTTGAGCATTGCCTTAGCAAACGCTGAATAATTAAATTCGAAGTTTGCCTCGATCACATCTGCCAGTGCTTTGAGAATACTGCGGCGGTAATCGGCTTCTAAATGCGCCCACACAGGGAGCAAGGCGGCAAGTTCGTTGGGAGACAGATCGCTTAAGCCGTAGGAAAGCACGCTGCTGTTAGGCTCAGTTGTAGAGTCCAGAGCTTGCAATGTCTCAGAAATTTCTGGACGCTCCCGGCTCGGGGAAACATCGTCTTCTTCGTATTGGAAGTCTTGCATTTCTACCTCAATATATCAGTTAACGGGTTAGCGATATCGTTTAAGACGACGACCACCATAAGCGAAAGCAAGAGCGCAATTCCGACGAGATGAACCATCCCCTCGCGCTCCGGAGCAATTGGTCGCCCTCGCACAATTTCGATTAAAACAAACAAGATGCGGCCACCATCCAATGCCGGAATGGGCAGCAGATTAGTGATCCCCAGCGCCAGACTGATCAAGCCAATATATTCGAGAATGATCGCGGGGCGTTCCTGTTGAATACTCTCTTGTAACAGCAGCCCACCGACCTGACTGATCCCTAGTGGGCTGGTGATGCGCATGTTTTCTGATGGAGGTGCACTGTTGAACACCATGTTAAATAGCTGTACTGGAAGCTGTGCCATCTGTTCCAATACCATGCCGATACGGCCTAGGCTGTACTGTGCCGATTCACCGATGGACAGAGGGACCAGTTCTTGTACGGGTATCGAATCAGCGATGACCATCCCCGTTTCAGGAACAGCCGCGCCACCCGTAATTTGAATACCCATCGCGCCCTGCCCTTCCGGCGGGTGTTCGCGTGGCGTCAGGTTAACCGTGACCAATTCGCCGTCGCGCAGCACCGTGAGCGATACTTCCTGCCCGAGGTTTTCCGCTGTTAGGGCTTGCAATTCATCAAAATTGGCGACGGGTTGTGTGTTGAGCATTGTCACCAGATCGTTTCGTTGAAGCCCTGCTTCCGCAGCCGGCGATCCCGGGGCGACCTGCTGAACGATCGGATGGGTTTCCAGCGTTAAGCTGCTGACATCTAAATTTTGAACAGTGACGATGAAGGTCTCTTCGCCAGAAGCCGGGCGAATAACCGTCAGTGTCGTTTCATCACCTACCATTTGCAGCGCCGATAGCAATCCGGCGGCATCTGCGAAATATTCACCGTTGACCGCTTGAATAATATCGCCAGCTTGTAAACCAGAATCACTCCAGGCGGACTCAGAGGGTACATAACGCAGTTCGACACGAGCGCCTACTAGCTGCGGAAGCCCGGAAAGCCCGATGATTACAAAGATCACGAAGGCCATGATGAAGTTAGCGATAGCGCCGCCGGCCATAAAGAAAATGCGCCCGAGCGGTTTTGCTTCATTGACCGAAACCGGATGTGTAAAACCGCGTTCGATGGCGATATCGCGATCCGATTGAAGCGCCTCGTCGCCCATCTGTCGTACCATATCTTCGCCGAGAGGGCGGACGAATCCGCCCAACGGCAGCCAATTTAAGGTATATTCCGTTCCGCGCCATGTAAATAACTTCACTAGACGTGGGGGCATGCCAACACCAAATTCGAGAATGGTGATTCCAACCAGCTTGGCGGCAATCAGATGCCCCAGTTCATGGATGAATACGGCAGGGATTAAGACCAGCAGGAACGCCGCGATGACCACTATCGGGTTATTCGCTGCGGAAAGATCGAACATATGTTTATTGACCTTGCGCTAAAACGGCGAACGTTTCACAACACGCAACCATTATAAACGACGATTGCCGGCCCTATTGATTAGAGTTATATATATTTTTCAGGGTAGAACGTGCGCTCCCCCACCGACATTTGCGCTCAAAGTGGTCAAGACTTCAGACAGGCTGTTCAGACGTGAACTTACAATCGGGGCATCACTTCTTACGCAAATACAATGAACATTTGCGCCCGCATCCAGCGTATAGCACACGTTCAGCCCCTCAGCGCGCCATTCGCGTATAAGTGACATGATCTTTAGCGACGCTGGTTCCCAGTAAAACAGCGGTGGTTGGCTGGTCATCATCACCGCATGCATTAAGTTACTGTCTAGCTCTACGAATGTTGCAAGCTCGTTAAAGTTGCGTTCCTGAATCGCGCCGCGAACACGGGTGACGCGCTCTTCAGCCCCGGCGACGCGGGCATTTTGCAGAGGGCTGGACTGTGCCGAAGGATGCCCCGCGCTTGAGCCAACGGCTTTATGACCCTTATTTATAACGGCAACGACATCTACAAGATTCCAGTGATCGGGTGGAAACAAACTTTGTGCGTAAGAGTCTTCATGGCTATCAGCGGCATACCACTCAACAAAGCCAGCGGGTATCGAGCGCGCTGCCGATCCCGAACCTAGACGAGCAATAGTGCTTAACTCGCGCTCACTTAAAATTTTGCCGGCCGCCGCGACCCCGGCAGCCGTCAATGCGGCAAAAGCCGCAGCTGACGAGGCAATTCCTGCGCCAGTGGGGAAATTGTTTTCCGAGGCAACTTTTGCCTTGCTCTGGCGGCCCAATCTGCCGCGCAGTACGTCAAGATGACGGGAGACACGGTGTAAGCTGTCGCCGCTTTGGATTTCATTGTTTAGCGTAAATTCATCAGCGGTGAGATCATCGTCCCATTCAACGCTGGTTTTAGCCGAAAGCCCGTCAAGATTCATGCTAATTGAGGAATTGACTGGCAGCCGGAGGCCGTCGTCGCTGTTTCCCCAATATTTTATGAAGGCGATATTAGGATGCGCGATTGCTGTGGCAGAATTGAGCGCCATGCTATACCCTACTCTTTCAAACTGCATTTGCCTATAATCCGAAATATAGATAGGTTACCCAAGGCGAATTTCATTGCAACCACTAATCGGCCTCATACGTACAATGCGTCCGCGTCAGTGGACGAAGAATGTCATCATTTACGCGGCACTGGTATTTGATGGCCAGATGTTTAATGGGGCAGCATTTGCCCGGGTTACGCTCAGTTTTGTACTATTATGCTTGATTTCGAGCACAGTTTATATCGTCAATGATCTCGTAGATATTGAGAGTGATCGCCAGCATCCCACGAAAAAAAATCGGGCGCTCCCGGCGGGCCAGCTTCCTATCTGGTTGGCAATTATTGGCGCCGTTGTCCTGCCAACGGCTTCTATTCTAATCGCGCTTACTTTCAGTGTGCCCTTTACTGCGGTACTGGTCATGTATCTCGGACTTCAGCTTCTTTATTCCTTCTGGCTGAAACATGTTGTTATTTTAGATGTTCTGGTGGTTGCCGCCGGCTTTGTGCTTCGGGTCACAGCCGGCGTTGTGGTGATTGAAGTGGCGCGGTTTTCGCCGTGGCTGTACGCTTGCACGGCATTGCTGGCGTTGTTCCTGATTATCGGCAAGCGCCGTCAGGAATTTTTGCAACTTGCCGATAAAGCAGGTTCAGTACGTGTAACCTTGCGGCAGTATAACTTGCCCTTGTTGGATGATATGTTGCGAATGGTGATGACCGGCACGCTTATAGCATATTTGCTTTATGCGATTGAAGAACCATCAGAATTGTTGCAAGGCACGAATCTGGCTTTATTGACCGTGCCTTTTGTAGTTTATGGTGTGTTTCGTTACTTGTATCTGATGCACGTCAAAGGTGATGGCAGCGCACCGGATGAGGTTTTGCTGAAAGACCGTCCGATTCAGCTAGCAATCCTGCTTTGGGGCGCCACGTTTGTACTGATCTTATACCTGCCCCATCTAAATATATGAGTTTTGAATTCTCGGCACCCGCGAAGATTATTCTTTTCGGCGAACACGCCGTGGTTTACGGGCAGCCTGCGATTGCAGTGCCTGTGTCCAGCGTGCGTGTATACGCTGCTGCCTATTTGTCGGATTGTTCGGGGTTGAGGATTCTTGCGCGGGATCTCAATCAGGAAATTCTCGTTACTTCGTCAGATGAACACTCGGATCAGTCGCCTCTTGCGTGGGTTGTTGGGCGCACGCTGCGGGAGTTTGGAATTTCTACGCTGTCGGGCGAAATTGATATACGATCTGAGATTCCGCTTGCTAGTGGTTTGGGAAGTGGCGCGGCAATTTCGGCTGTTCTGGTAAGATCGGTTGCCGCTTTAAGTGGTGTTCTGGTTAGGGATCAAGTGGTGAATTCTTTGGTATTTGAGGCAGAGAAGATTTATCACGGTAATCCAAGTGGTGTGGACAATACTGTTATTGTTTTTGAGCGGGGTTTATTTTTCAGGCGTGAATTGCCTTTTGTTACAATGACTATGCGAAATAGATATGATTTTTTGATTGCAGATACAGGCGTGCGGGCTTCTACAAAAATTGCCGTTGACGGTGTGCGGCGGCTGTACGAACAAGAAACCGGGCGCACAACGCCTATCCTGGAAGAAATTGGAAGAATCACGACGGAAGCGCGTATGCTGCTAGAAGACGGCGAGGATCATCAGCAGCATGGCCAGG
>JACSRP010000189.1 GCA_014879665.1 Anaerolineae bacterium
AACAGAATCCCCAAAATGGCGCCAGCGCCAGCGGCAGATCGTTGGCATCATGATAAAACTGGTGATTGCCTCGCCCATCAGTCAGGTAGGCGAACATCATCTGTCCCTCGCGCGCGGCGGCGAAGTGCCGCCAGATCGCCCCATAAACCCGCTGCGCTGTAGCAGTCAGGCTTGTATCATCCATGATGGCCGCCAATTTGCGGAAGGTATGCCACAGTAGAATATGGCTGGAAAGGTGATATGGCATTGCCACCGGGTCATCGGCGGGGGTTTCATCCGTCGGGAATAAACCATCGTTCTCAATGGCGAGCAGCGTGTCAATGATCCCCGCAGCCTGCTCGCACAAGCGCTCCCAAATCGCCTTATCGCCAGTCGCTTCTAAATATTCCGCCAGTTCGAGAAGTGGAAAAAGCTGCTGGTCAAGTTGGAAGGCCGGGTCTTTCAACCCTCCATTTGCCAGATACGAGCGCCCCCATGTCCCCTCAGGCCGCTCTGCAACCTCGAACATCCACAGCAGATGGCCGCGTACCATCTCGGCCATATCCGTGCGCCAGTGCAGCAGCGCCATCGCCGCATAATAAGCATCCCGATTCCACGACAGCGGTAAAAGCTGATGATCCGTGATGATGCAGGCCGCTTCCCCGCTCACCGGCACGCAGCAGTTCAACCCGTAAACCAGGCCTCGCCGCAGCGTCAGATCAGCCGGGTGATCCTCAAATTGCCAGCCTTGCCAGCGCCTGCCCCACTGATCGAGCGTGTTTTCGAGAAGCAATTCAGGAGAGGTATCTTGAAGCGCCGCAAAACCGGTCATCGCTTCGGTCTGGTTTAACCCCTGTCCGAAGCAAAGCGCCATTTCCTGCTGCTGTGGGTAAACGGGTTCTGTGCCGCTGAACGCTATCCTGCCATCATCAATCCCGGCCCCGCCAGCACCAGTCATGAATACGCACCAGCCTAACGCCGAATTTTCGGCGCCCAGCAGTTCACCATCCTGATAGCATATGCTGGTTCGCGGCGAAGGAATCGGAATCGGCCCGCCTTCGGTCAGCTGTGTATAAGCGCAGCGCTGCAGCGAGAAGCGCCCGCCCAAATACGCGAATCGCCCTGCTTCCGAAAATCGCCACCACTGCACAACCCCGGTAGGATTCTCTACTGGAACAAAGGTGACGACTTCGGCAGAAATCCCGTTTGCCAGCGTCAGCCGAATGCAAGGAATCGCATCCTCAATCAGCCATGCCTCGCGCTTCACAACGGATAGAGAAAAGTGCAGGCCAAAGCCAGCAGTCTCCACCAGCCCCGCCCGGTAAGCGCGCACCTTCTCAGGGTTGTAACGCTCATTCTCTGGAAATGGCGGCGCCCCCGTCAGCGTTACATACCCATGTGCCGGATGATAGGCGTTTATCGCTGTAATCCGGCCATGCTTATCCACGCTGCCGTTTATGCCCCCGCCCCCAAAATCCAGCGGCTTGCCATAGGCGGGCAGTTCCAGCAAACGCCAGCGGTAACGGCTGCGAAGTCCGTCCACGTCACTAAACCAGCGCCTTTTGGCTTTCCCGGTTGATCCAGCGCACTTTGTCAATCGGAAAGCGCAGCCAGATATCATGATCAGCCGTCGCCGGGAAATCCGGATGTGTCGCCACTTTGAGCATAGACTCGTTAATTTTGATGGTCAGCAGGTTTTGTGATCCAAGCGGCTCAACCACCAGCACCTGTACTTTCATCGCGCCTTCCGTGGGCGTTGTGAAGGTTTCAATATTTTCAGCACGAATACCGATAACCACCTGCTGCCCGTCAAAGGCCTTCAGCACCGATGCGATAACTTCAGGTGGATGAATCGTGAATTCGCCAATTTGTACCTTCACCGCCCCGTTTTTGATCTGCACCTGCCCGTCAATGAAATTCATCGGCGGGTTGCCAATGAACCCGCCCACGAAGCGATCTGAGGGCGTGTCATAAACCGTGTTCGGCTTATCCACCTGTTGAATCACGCCATCCCGCATCACCGCGATTCGATCCCCCATGCTCATGGCCTCGATCTGGTCATGGGTCACATAGATCGTCGTCACCTTCAGCTCGACCAGCAGGCGTTTAAGCTCGGCGCGCATTTCCAGCCGCAGCAGCGCGTCAAGGTTGCTCAGCGGTTCGTCCATCAACAGCACTTCCGACTGCACCGCAATCGCCCGCGCCACCGCCACCCTCTGCCGCTGGCCGCCGCTCATCCGCGAAGGGTGACGATCCAGCATCTGCTCAATATGCAGCAGTTCCGCCGCCTGTTTTACCCGCCGATCTGTCTCTGCCGGGTCCGCTTTTCGCATCTTCAACCCGAAGGCAACGTTATCGTAAACCGTCATATGCGGGAAGATAGCGTAGCTCTGAAACACCATCGCCAAATTCCGCTCTCGCGGGGGCATGTAGGTCACATCGCGCCCGCCAATCATGATCCTCCCGGAGTCCAGCATGCCCAGTCCAGCAATCGCCCGCAGCAGCGTCGTCTTTCCGCAGCCGCTCGGGCCAAGCAAAACCATGAACTCTTGATCCTGAATCGTCAGGCTAACATTATTGACAGCAAAAAAGTGACCAAACTTTTTTACCGCATTTTCAATCACTATTTCAGCCATCGCCGCACCTCATTTCGTAACCTGTCCCCACATGTTGAACAGGTAACGCCGGATAAAGAAGATGAAAATCAACGATGGTATCAACATGAAAAAGCCGCCAGCGAACTGGTATTCGGGCGACGACTTATTCAATGCATTCAGTACCTGCGCGGGCAGCGTTCGGTTTTCCAGCGTCAGAATACTGGCCGCAAACACCTCGTTCCAGGACATCACAAATGTGAAAATAGCCGCTGCCGCAATGCCCGGAAGCGCCAGCGGCACCACCACCCGCCGGAATGCCTGCAAGGCGGTCGCGCCATGCACCGTCGCCGCCTCTTCCAATTCATACGGAATGCTGGCAAACACACTACCTATCACCAGCACCGTCGTCGGCAGCGTTAGCGCGGTATGCATCAGCGCCACACTGTAGGTTTTGTCAAACAATCCCATCCGCATAAACAACACTGCTAGCGGCACCGCCAGCACGATCACCGGAAACGCGCGCACCCCGAGAATCGCCAGCCGGTAAAAATCGCGCCCCCGAAACACATAGCGCGAGATCGCGTAGCCCGCAGGGGCGGCGATCAGCGTTGATAGCACCAGCGTGATCAGCGCCACCACAATGCTGTTAACGATTCCCCTCAAAATGCCCTGCGATTGTAAAAAGAACGACATCGTATCCAGCGAAATATCCGTGAACGGGAAGATCGCTTTCGGAAAGCCGCGCACGCCTGCCGGAGTGGTCAGCGCCATCGAGCCGATCAAGTAGATCGGCAGAATGATCCATACCGCCAAACTAATCGCAATCGCATAAGTGATGCCGCGGTTAATCCGCAGTCGGCGCAGCGCGCGCCGCCGCATCGCTTGCATTTCCGCTGAAGCCACCCCGGCGTTTGTGAGTTTAATTTCTGCGGTCATGTTATTGCCGCCTCCTCTTGAGTGCGAACAGCGCGCAGGTAGAAGATGGCCGTGAAAATAGAGATCAGCATGATTAGCCCCGCGTAAGCCGCCGCCATATTCGGATTGCGTATCTCTTCGCTGTACCAACGATAGGTTTCACGGGACAAAGTGGTCACAATATCCCCGCCGCTGATCGCCATAACCACCGCAAACACTTGAAGCGCGAGGATGGTACGCAGAATCAGCGCCACCTGAATACTCGGCTTCAGCAGCGGCAGTATTACATGGCGAACACGCTGCCACAGCCCTGCGCCGTACAGTTCCGCCGCTTCCAGCAGTTCGGTTGGCACCGCCTGAAGTCCGGACACCAGAATCACCATTACAATCGAAGTCGCCCGCCATACTTCCGCCAGCACGATGGCAATAATGATCCAATGCCGCGTCTGAATGCTGATGAACGTGATCGATTGGTCAATCAGGCCAAGCCCCATCAAAAAGCTGTTGATATAGCCGCTTTCCGTGAAAAGCAGATAAAACACGATGCCCACCGCCAATTCCGAGACGCCTAAGGGAATGGCAAAAAGGTATAAAAACAGCGTATTTCCCTTTAGCCGCGCCTGTATAACCAGCGCCATCACCAGCGCCACTACAAACTGAATCGGAATCGTGATCACCGTCAGCAGCAGCGTCGTCGTCAGGGCGCTCATGAAGAAACGGTCAGCCACCATCGCCCGGATGAAATCCAGCGTCCATTCTCCGGTATCGCCTTTCTTGATGAACCCGGAAGAAGGGTCCTGTTCGCCGCGGGTGATAAAGGCCGATTGTGCCCAACCTTCAATCGTTTGCCCCTCTCTATCAGTGCCGCTCACCTGATACCATACTTCCAGCGTCACCAGTTCCAAAATGTTGACTTCGGTTTGCGCGTCCAGTCTGGCGGCCACTTCGCCATGCGAAGAACCCGGCTGCACATACACGCTGGATTGGGGGTCAGCCCCGCTCCGGCGCACAGCGCGGATTCTGCCCAGCGTTGGCACACCTCCGGATTCCTCATCCACACGAACCCTGTCGCTCAAAATCCAGCCCTCAGCCGCCGCGCCATCCGCTCCGCTGCTGCTAATGCGATACCAAACTTCGGTGATGGTGCCGCTGTCAACAGCCGTTTCGAGGTGGTTTCCCTGGGTATCGAGGATCGTGACCGTTGCAGCCTGCGGAATTGCGCCTACCACCGGGCTGGTGAAACTAGCCTCAGCGCGCAGGCTAAGCTGCGCATCATCCTTGTAGAAGGCAAGTGAAAGAGAGCGCACCATCGGCCATGCAAAGAATACCGCCAGATAAATAAGCGATGGTGCCAGCAGTATATAGGGAGTCCAGTTACGCTTTTTTCTTTTCATCGTGCTCCCTTTATTCAAAAAATTTCAGATCGGCATAATTGAAGCGGCCATATCCAGTATCAAAGCCGCCCAGCTAAAATTCTTCCCGCCAAGCCCCTGCCCCGTCAGCGGGTGATAAAATTCCCAGAAGCCCGATTGTGCCAGCATCGCCATACTGCGCGCAGCCAGCTCGTTCGCCACCTCATGAAACCCGTAGCGCCGCAAACCCTGATAAATCAACCAGTTAACGCTCGGCCAAACGTTGCCTCGCCAGTAAAGTTCGGGTGCGAATGTCTCGGCATCGGTGGGCGAAGTGGGTACCGGATACGGCGTCCAGAATCGGCTTTCCTGAAGCTGATTGACCAGCCGTTCCGCCTGTTCCATCGTGGGGCATCCGCCAAACAGTGTCATGAACTGGCCGGCGCTGGCCTGAAGGATCGGCCGCTCGTCCAGCCCTTCTAAATCGTAAGGCAGCCCCTCAACGATCATTCTGGCGCGAAATGCCTCCCGGATCGCTTCAGCCCGCCGCTGCCAGTAAGCCGATTCTTCCGGCTTGCCTAACGTTCCCGCAATTTCAGCCATGGCCTCCATGTCGGCGGCGCGAATCGCGTTGAAATCCATCGTCTCAACGTGAAACCAGCCATGCTCGGCCAGCGCCACCGGGTCGGCATCATACTCGGTCAGAACGCCAGCCAGTGCAATTCGCAGGGTGCGCGCCGCTTCATGTTCAAACGGCACAAACTTCATCCCTCTATCCCATCGGGGCAAAACGTCCCCCCCGGCTTCCCACGGGTGAATCAGGCACACAAGGCCATCCCCATCCGGATCGCGCCGCCGGTCAAACCAGTCGTGATATGCGCCGACTTGCGCGTAAATTCTGCTCAGGAATGAACGATCTTGACTCCGCTCAAAGACTAAATTGGCAGCGATGGCAATCAACGGCGGTTGGGTGATCGAGCTTCTTCCCGGCTGCGCCCACAGCCATTCCCCGCCCCCACGCCAGTAATTACAATGCGGGATCATTCCGGCATCCACGCCCGTGGTGACCTGTCGCGAAATCAGGCTGAGCAGTTCATCCTGTGCCATTAATGGGTCAATCCAGCGCCAAATGATGGCGTGGAAGCAGGAATCCCACATGAATTGATTCGCGTAATCTTTACGACCAAAATCGCCCGTATCAAGCGATGGCGCAGTGTAACGGTGGCCGTCAACGGTGATCCGGTTGCTGGTCAGCAGATCCGCAGCTTTTTGCAACCAGACATTAAGCCCCACCATTTCCTGCATCTTGCTCTCCCTGATATCCGGGCTGTGCCAGAAAACCGTGCTGGTGCCGCGCCTTCCCACCGCAAAATCTCAAAGAACCGTCGTTTTGTATGAACTTTTCAAATGCAAAATTGCCTTGCAATAGGGCAAGATTCGCCTCACCCCTATAAATTCGCATTTTGCTCGTAGGGGCGACGCGCATGTCTCGCCCGCAAAACAAAAAGTAATCCAAAAACGCCGCCGCTTTCCCCTCTCCGTGTACAGAGAGAGGGGAAAGCGGTGAGCTTCAGGTGAGGGGTCTGTGTGACCCCTTACCCGACCGCAGCTTACCTACTACTGTACCTGGCAAGCGCCGTCGCTCGCCGGATCGGGTGCCCAGCATGCCGCGCCCGTATCATTGAGCAGAGCCTGCAAGTTGGCGCCCTCTTCATCCAGCACCGTCTGAATATCTTCACCGTTGATCACAACACGGTCGAAGGCCGCGCGGAAAATATTGTTGATCTCGCCGCCGCGATCACCCAGCCCAACCGGCAGCAGTGACGGAATCGCGTCTTCAGCATTAGCCTGCGCCTCAACTGCACCCGCCTCCAGTGCCACACCTACCGGCAGGTCGCTGGCATCTACACCACCCACCACCGGGAAGAATGCCAGTTGGCTCAACACCTGCGCCTGGGTGTCAGGCTGAGTCAGGTAATCAATCAATGCTGCCGCCCCTTCTTTATCGTCAGCGCTGGTCGGAACCGACAAACCCACCAGCACCGGCATGAAGCCACGTCCGGCCGGGCCAGATGGCGCGGGGAAGGCGATGAAGTCCTCCGGTTGTTCATTGAAGGCGTTAATCAGGCGGGCAGTGTGATCCAGCGTTACCCAAACGTCACCGGCCAGCATCGGGTCTTGCATGAAATCGTAGCTGATCGATTCCGGATGAACATACGGCCACAGGCCATCGCGCACCCACGCCAGCATATCGGCTGCTTCCTGGCTGCGGAAGTTAGTCACCATGCCGCCAGTGAAAGACGGCCACAGATAGCCTTCCAGAATCCGGTGGAATAGACCGGCATACGGGAAACCACAGCGTGCCTGCCCTGTCTCATCCACGATGTTCTGGCACCACTCGCCAACCTGTTCCCAGGTAAGCGCATTTACATCTGCGCCTTCCGGCAGGTATTCCAGCGCCTGAGTATGCGCGGCCATGATATAGGTCGCCTGCATCCACGGGATGTAATACAAGTAATCTTCAGAGTCCAGCAGCCCCAGCTCAACTGTCCACGGAACGAACTCGCGGTCAGCCTCAAGGTCTTCCAGCATATCAATCAGGTTATCCAGTGCATTGGCCGATGCCAGCGGCGGGAAACCGCCATGCAGGTCGCCCACAACATCAATTGCGCCAGATCCGCTTTCGGCTTGAGCCAGCACCTGTGTGATGATGTCTCCGCCCGACATTTCGGTGAAGTTATAGCCGCCTTCTGCCAGAATTTCACGGAAGCGCGCCGCCTCTTCAACAACATTGAACTGGCTGGCGAGGAAGGTCACATCATCATCCTGCGCCACAATGCCCGATGCTAGTAACAGGATTCCCAAAACGGGAATGAGTAGGAAATTTTTACGCATGATTCCTCCTAAAGTGTTCAGTCTTCGTAAACAAATCGGTTTTCCGTGTTCGTCAATCAGTTACAGCCTCCTTTCCTTTTAAGCTAAATTCGCTGAATACCGCTTGAGGCGCGTACCATCAGTGTGCTGGGTATCAGAACCTGCGTCTCAGTGGGTGTCGCGCCGGAAATAATGCTGATCAGCAGTTTCACCAACATCTGCCCGATCTCATAAATCGGCTGATGGATCGTCGTCAGTGGTGGGTAGGCGTACTCGGCAGCCGTAATATCGTCGAACCCGGCAACCGCAATATCTGCCCCCACCTGTAATCCTCGTTCTTGTATGGCGTTCATCGCGCCAAGCGCCATCAAGTCATTGCAGGCAATGATCGCGCTCAACATCGGGTAATCATCCAGCAGGGTTTCTGTACATTCATACCCGCCTGACCACCATAGATCACCGTTGATCACATACTCCGGCCGGTAGGGAATTCCAGCAGCAGCCAGCCCTTCGCAGTAGCCCTCATGCCGAAATCCGGTGAAAGCGATCTCTTCTGGCGGTAAGATCAAGCCGATGTGCCGGTGTCCCAACTCGACGAAATGCTGCACGATAGTGCAAATCGCCATCTGACTGTCTACATCAATATATGGGTAATCTGACGGCTCGCCCGGCGCGCCCCGCCCGGAGACGACGAAAGGATGCCCGCGTCCTTGTAAGTACAGAATCCGTTCGTCATTTCGGCGTGTCCGCGCGATGATCATGCCATCTACCCGGTTTCCGGCCACTATCCGCCGGTAGGCGATCATCTCATCTTCGCCCGGTGCTTGCGCGCTGATTAATAAATCGTAGTGTTCTAGGGAAGCGGCATCGCCAATACCTAGCATCAACTGGCTGTAGAAACCGGTAGAAAAGGTTTGGTCATGTGCCGGGATAATCAGTCCGAGAGTATAAGTACGCTGGTTGCGAAACTGTCGGGCAAGTAGGTTTGGTTGGTAGCCAAGCGCAGTGGCAATATCTTGGATGTGCTGTCGGGTTTCTGCGTTTACGTCGCTGTAACCCGTCAGCGCTCTCGAAACGGTGGTAATAGAATAGCCGCTCTGCTGAGCGATGTCTTTTAAGGTTATTTGCATGTTATTCAACGCCAAAAATACTATTTACGTGATTCAAATCGTTTTGGATATTGGTTTAGATACTAATCCGAAACGTTTTCGGCGTCAAGAATTCGGGCAATAGGGCGAATAAATTAGTTTAACTTCTTCCTCTGTGGTTCAAGCTCTTTTTCTTAACGTCTTGGCAGTTCAAAATAGCCTTTAATAACTGCGTCAATTTTTGTTACCCCACCATCCATGCCATCTATAACCAGAATCCCCCCTTTATGGTAAAAAATGGCACAATAGACAGTCTACTTAGTGCTATATTTTTAGACATCAGCTACTTCGAGGGGCAGTATAAATGAACTTACAACCTCATGTTCACGAACGCGCAGCGTCAAATCAGCCAGCTTCAGATGATGCCGCTTTCGCATCCGCGCTTGCTGATTTTCAGCATGCCTATCCCGAATATGCCGCTACTGAAAAGCTCGACGCCTTGCGTGCCACCGACTATGCGCGGCTCGATCAAGCCGGGCATATCTATCTCGACTATACCGGCGGCGGGCTGTACGCTGAAACTCAGCTCCGGCAGCATTTAGAACTGCTAAGCAGCGGGGTTTTCGGGAATCCACATTCCCAGAATCCAACTTCGCTGGCGATGACCCATCTCGTCGAAGATACCCGCGATTACGTCCTGAAATATTTCAATGCCTCGCCTGATGAATATCTAGTCATCTTCACCCCCAACGCAACCGGAGCGCTGAAACTCGTCGGTGAAGCCTACCCCTTTACATCCGGCGGGCATTACGCGCTCACCTTCGATAATCATAATTCAGTGAATGGCATCCGTGAATTTGCGCGCGCAAAAGGGGCGGAAGTTACCTATATCCCTGTCGTCGCCCCGCATCTCCGAACCGATCCCGCCGCGCTGGCCGAAACGCTGAAGACCGCCAATCCTCAAGCGCATAATCTTTTCGCTTACCCCGCCCAGTCTAACTTTTCCGGCGTGCAGCACCCGCTGGAATGGATCGAAATGGCGCAGGAAAAGGGTTGGGATGTCCTGCTGGATGCCGCCGCCTTCGTGCCCTCAAATCGCCTCGACCTAAGCGTATGGCATCCCGATTTTGTCTCGATCTCTTTCTATAAAATCTTCGGCTATCCAACCGGCATGGGCTGTCTCATCGCCCGCAAAACGGCAGTTCAAAAGCTGCATCGCCCGTGGTATGCAGGCGGCACGCTCAGCTTCTCATCGGTGCGTGCCCTCGATTTTTACCTCACGCCGGGGAACGCCGGCTTTGAAGATGGCACGGTCAACTATCTCTGCATCCCCGCGGTCAAAATTGGATTGCAGTTCATCGAATCCATCAGCATCGAAACCATTCATCATCGGGTCATGGCATTAACCGGCTGGCTCATTGACCAGCTTCTACAATTACGCCACAGCAGCGGCAGCCCCATGATCAAAATTTACGGCCCGCCAGATCTACAAGCACGCGGTTCTACCATTCAGTCGAATTTCTTTGATCCAGCGGGAAACTTGATTGAGTGCACAACCATCGAGCGCATGGCCAGCGCGCAGCATATCTCTCTGCGCGCTGGCTGTCATTGCAACCCCGGAACCCGTGAAGTTGCCCTGAATTTAAGTGAAGACGAAATGCGTTCCTGCTTCCGCGACAAAGACAGCCTTAGCTTTGAGCAGTTCCTTCACGTCATTGACGACAAGTTAACAGGCGCGTTGCGCGCATCTATCGGTCTTGCCACCAACTTCGCCGATGTATACCGCTATGTCCTGTTCGCAAAAAGTTTTCAGGATAAATTTATCTACCCCCCCAATTGAATCGTCGTCCCGCAGTAACGGCACTCTATCTGCGTCTGCCCAGCGGTGGGCGCCGGCAGTGTCGCCTCGCAAATATGGCATGCTGTCGGCGCATTCCGAATCGTTTCCAATAGTTCCGGGTCCGGCGGAATCGCCCGTTCATCGCTGGTTTCGCCGTGTATCATCCGTTCAATCTGCGCTGCCCAGAATTTGCTCTTCACGTGCCCCTTCACTTCGACGGTAATGCGCGGGTACGGCGCGCCGCTGGCAAGCGTGAAATGCAGCATATCCTTCCCGCCAAACAATCCCTTATTTTCCGGCTCTACCTTTTCAATCTGCCCGATAGGTATCGCCCACTCCAATTCCTGCGTGTGCTTCCCGCCAAACAATCCCAGTTTCTTGCCCGTCTTTTCCTTCTGTTCAAAGATCAACCGCTGATCAGTCAGAAACAGCACGCCGTCCGGGTCTTTATCGCCCTTACCCGTCGCCACCCACTCGGCCTCTGCCGTTAGAAACAGCTTCTCATCTGCCTGAAACGGAAAACTTGCCTCGTCCTTTTCATCCAGATAGCTATGAATAAGCCTTAGCTGATTATTCGTCTGGCTCACCTCGGTCTTAAGCTCAGCAATTTCCGCGCGCACCGCCTCTTTTGCCGCATTAACTTTCGCCGTCAAAGCATTCACTTCGCTTTCCAAAGACGGCAGCAGAATCGCCACCGCCTCCGGGTTAGTCCCCACATTCTTGGCTTTCTCTACCAGCGCCTCAATCTGCCCCGACCCCTGTCGCAGTTGGTTTACATTCTCATCGAGCAGTCGGTTCGCTTCCAGTCGCTTTGCATCCCATTGTTCGTTAATCACCTGAACTTTTTGCTCAAGGTACGACGCAAACGCATATCCCCTGCCCCGCACCTTCGCCAGTTCACCCGGCAGTTTTGAAATTTCAGCCGTTGCCTCGCTGATCTCGCGGGTCAGTTCCTCAAGCGGAATCGCCTTGATTAACTCATGCGCTTTGCTTTGCAGCGTCTGAAATTGGCTCAGTGCCGCCGCCTGCTGATCCGTCATTGTGTTATCCTTTCATGGTGAAATGAAGATCATCCCTGAGTCTATAATATGACGAAGTGCTGCAGGGAAAAAATAACGTCCTCTCAGCGATTTAGATAGAGGTTATTCCACACCATGCGCCAGCTAAAAACAGGTACCGTGCTGCTGCTTCTGCTCGCCCTTTTCTCCCTGAACACCCTCGCGCTCTCCGCACAGTCAGAGTCCATCCCCTCAGATACATGGCTATCCCTCGATCTCGCCTTGCTCGATGACGACAATTCCGGCGCGGCCTTCGCCATCAGCCAGTGGGATGGCCTGCCAGCATTAGAAATCACGCCCTCCGGCAGCAGCGAAGAGACCAAACTCGCCTACCCCGTCAGCGGCAGTGAATTACAGGCATGGATCGAGAGCGAGAGTATTCAAATCGCCCTCTTTCTGCCCGAAACCAACACCCTCAACCCGAATAATTTCTTCCTCGGTCTGGCTGATGTCACCGCCAGCTGGCGCTGGGTCGGCGGGTTGTTCGGCGTTTCCGATGGCGATACCGGCGTCGTGAACGTCAATTTTCAGATCGAAACCGCCGTTCAGGAAATCAACCCCGCCGCAGAATATAGGCTCTATCTCTCATTCTTCAACCAGAGCAGCGGCAGCAAATCGCCGCTGTCAGAGCCGTTCTTCATCACCGCCATTAACCGGATCACCGCGGAAACCCGACCAGTAGCCGAACCGCCAGATCAGGAAGTTAGCGCCTTGCTAGCCATGGAGGATCCCGCCCTGCTCAACGCTGTCGCCCGCCAAACCTTCGCTTACTTCTGGGATCAGGCGCACCCTCAAACCGGTCTGGTCAAAGATCGCAGTACGCCCGCTTCGGTATCCAGCATTGCCGCCACCGGTTTCGGCCTCGCAGCCATCCCCGTCGCTGTTGATCGCGGTTGGATCACCGAAAGCGAAGGGTATGATCGCGCTCACTTAACCCTCGAAACCTTCCTCAGCGGCGGTGTTCAGGGTGAACGCGGCTTCTTTTATCATTTCGTCAATCCTGAAACTGGTGAGCGCGTTTGGAATAGCGAACTTTCCTCGATTGATACTGCCTTGCTGGTCGCCGGCGCGCTCGTTGCCGGGCAATATTTTGAAGATACTGATGTTCAGGCGATGGCCAACCAGCTCTATGAAAATGTCGAATGGGATTGGATGCGCGGCCGTGGCGAAATGCTCCACATGGGTTGGACGCCTGAAAGCGAGTTCCTCAACGCCACATGGGATCACTTTGATGAAAGTATGCTGCTCTACGCGCTTGCTATCGGTTCGCCCACGCATCCAGTGCCAGCCTCCACGTGGGATCTGTGGCGCCGCCCTCTCAGCATTTCTGGCGGCTATATCTATCTCCCCGGCGAGCCGTTATTTGTCTACCAGTATCCGCAGGCATTTTTGAACTTGCGCGGCCTGGAAGATGCCTATGCCAATTACTGGAACAATACCGCCCGCGCCTGTGACCGCAATCACCAGTTCGCAGTCCATAACAGCGGCTATTTCCTCACCTATCAAAATGGTGTTTGGGGATTGAGCGCCTCCGACGGGCCGTTCGGCTATCGCGCATACGGCGCATCAGAGGTGAATCATGACGGCACGATTGCCCCTTATGCCGCCGTCGCCTGTGTGCCCTTCACCCCCGAAATCTCGCTCTCTGGAATCCGCGCGCTGCTGGCAAATTACGGGTCGCGGGTCTGGCGCGAATACGGCTTCGTCAGCGCCCTCAATGAGAATGAAAACTGGTATTCCCGCGAGCATATCGGCATTGATCAGGGCGATATCCTGCTCATGATCGCCAACTATCAAGACGGCTTTGTCTGGGATCTATTCATGGCAAACCCCCATATTCAAAACGCCCTGAACGCCATGGGCTTTGTCGAAAGCGTCGGCGATTACGCCATCACTCCCGCCTATCTGGCCGAAGTCACCGGGGGATAATCCGAACATCCTGCCGCGCCCCACCTTCCACATCTCTCTCAGCCCTGAACTTGAGGGGTCGGGGGTTGGGGCGCTTTTCAGCCGCCAGCGTATATTCCCGTCGCTCGATCCCCTGAAACACCCTCAATCCATCTCAATCCCTTCCCCCCTTCTCAAACCAACTTCAAATATTTTCCCTACAAGATCCTAATTGACTTATATGAACACCTGTTCTATTCTATGTATTCAAAGAATAATATTCGGATCAAGGATCATAGAAGATGAGTACAGTTCGAGTTTTAGTGGGTACGCGCAAAGGCGCATTTATTTTAACCGCTGATCAGTATCGCCAGAACTGGACGGTAGATGGGCCGCATTTCCCCGGTTGGGAAATTTATCACATCACCAGCGCGCCTTCCGATCCGAAGCGTCTCTATGCCTCGCAGTCCAGCGGTTGGTTCGGTCAGGTAATCCAGCGCTCTGATGATGGCGGCAAGACCTGGGAAACCGTCAACAATGAATTTGCCTATGACGGCACCCCCGGCACCCATCAGTGGTACGATGGCACCCAGCACCCATGGGAATTTAAGCGCGTCTGGCATTTACAACCTTCACCCACCGACCCCGACTCTATCTATGCCGGCGTCGAAGATGCTGCCCTCTTTCATTCAAAGGATGGCGGCAAAAGCTGGAGCGAACTGTCCGGCCTAAGAGAGGTCAAAGGCAATCTCTGGCAGCCCGGCGCCGGGGGCATGTGCTTGCATACCATCGTCCTCAGCCCTGATAATCCAGATCGCATCTTCGTCGCCATTTCCGCCGCGGGCGCATTCCGCTCCGATGATGCCGGCGCTTCATGGCGCCCCATCAATCAGGGCTTGAAATCCGATTATGAGCTTCCAGATGCCGAAGCCGAAGTCGGGCATTGCGTGCACAGCATCGCTATGCACCCTTCCCGCCCAAATATTCTCTTCATGCAAAAACATTGGGATGTCATGCGCACCGATAATGGCGGCGATTCATGGCACGAAGTCAGCGGCAACCTACCTAGCGATTTTGGCTTTCCCATCGCCGTCCATGCCCACGAGCCAGACACCATCTATGTCGTGCCCATCACCAGCGATTCCTATCATTACCCGCCCGATGGCAAACTGCGTGTCTACCGCAGTCGCTCCGGCGGCGATCAGTGGGATGCGCTCACCGACGGCCTGCCGCAGGAAAATTGTTATGTCAATGTGCTGCGAAACGCATTCGCCATTGATTCGCTGGAATCTTGCGGCGTTTATTTTGGCACCACCGGCGGTCAGGTCTATGTCTCGCCAGATTCCGGCGATCATTGGGTAACTGCCGTCCACGATCTGCCGCCTGTCCTCTCAATTGAGGTACAAATTTTATGATCATCCGGGTGTCGCTGCCTACTCATTTGCGTACACTGGCGCAGGTCACCGGCACTATCACCCTTGATGTGCCCGAACCCGTGACTCAGCAGGCCATTCTCGATCTCTTAGAGTCGGCTTACCCTATGCTGCGCGGCACCATCCGCGACTCCACCAGCAAGGAACGCCGCCCTTTCATCCGTTTTTTCGCCTGCGGAGAAGATTTATCGCATCAACCGCCAGAGTCGCCCTTGCCCGGCGAAGTGACCTCCGGCATCGAGCCATTTCGCATCATCGGGGCCATGGCCGGCGGCTAAATCACCGCCCACCCCGCCGCATATCTTCCCCTCCACCCGCTTGCACGGGAGAGATTATGTTTGAATTTGAATATGAGAGAAGATCCCGTACAAACCCGTTACGCTGCACCTTTAATCCGGCAGCAAATGGACCGCTTCCGGGATGAAATCAATCCCGATGGTTTCGCCTTCTGCAAACATATGCTGCTTGCGCGGATCATTATCAACAATCGTGATCACAATATCATCGAGCCTGACCATGTACTCAATTTCAGTCCCTAAATACATCGCCTGCTCAATAACACCCTGCGGCAGCGAAGCATCTACCCGCAAAGTCAGCGCTTCCGGGCGCAGCATCACCGTAACTACAGTCCCCACCTCTATTTCAAAAGGCGCGCGGGTGTCAATTTGCTTGCCCATCACAGTCAGGCTTGCGCTGCCGTTTTGGGTCGAACTCACTGTCGCCGGCAAAAAGTTAGCCCGCCCGATGAAATCCGCGACGAATCGCGTTTTCGGATAACGATAAATTTCTTCAGGAGTGCCAATTTGTTCAATCTTGCCCTTGTTCATCACCACGATGCGATCAGAAAGCGCCATCGCCTCAACCTGATCGTGAGTCACATAGATGCTGGTGATCCCAAGGCTGCGCTGCAGCCGGTGAATTTCACTTCGCATTTGTACCCGCAGCTTAGCATCAAGGTTCGAAAGCGGCTCGTCGAACAGCAAAATACGTGGCTCCATCACCAGCGAACGCGCCAGCGCCACGCGCTGCTGCTGCCCACCCGAAAGCTGATTCGGGCGTCTGCCCTCCAGCCCGGCCAGCCCGATGATACTCAGCGACGTGGTCACCTTATCCTTAACTTGAGCGCGGGGCATCTTTTGCGATTGCAGCCCGTAGGCCACGTTATCATAGACCGACATATGCGGAAACAGCGCGTAATTCTGAAACACCAGCGCCATATCCCGCTTATTCGGCGGCTGCTGGGTGATATCTCTTTCTTCCAGCAAAATTTTGCCGAGATTAGGTATTTCAAAACCTGCGATCAGCCGCAGCGTCGTTGTCTTACCACATCCAGACGGGCCAAGCAGCGTCAAAAATTCACCGTCGTAAATGTCCAGCGAAACATCGTCCACCGCCCGAACCGCGCCGTGTCCGCTGCGATCCGGAAATTCCTTGACAATATCTACCAGTTTCAATAAAACCTGTTTAGATTGTTCGTTCATTTTCACTCGCCCTTTGTGCGGCGTTCAGCGCCGGTTTTCGTGCCGACAAGGGCGTAAAACACGCCAATTGCCACCAGCACAATTGCCACCAGAATCACGCAGTAAGCAAAAGCATTGCCATAACGCCCGTTCTCAACCTCATTCAAAATTTGCTGCGTCATAATTTTGGTCTGTGGCGTGGTCAAAAAGATGATCGCAGAAATGGTGGTCATAGATCGCGCAAACGCATACACCAAACCGGCAAATAATGCCGGGCGGATCAGCGGCAGCGTAATTTTTCGGAACGTCCTCACAGTGTCCGCCCCTAAGCTGATGGAGGCTTCCTCTATGGCCGGGTCAATTTGCGAAAGCGACGCCACCCCTGAACGCAGCGCCGCCGGAACGCTTCGGGTGATATACACCAGCACAATCGCCAGTGCCCCCCCAAAAATGGCCTGCCCGCCGGTTAGCTTTGGTATGATCGTCACATCGCCAATCATAATCGGCGTGTTGAACGCCAGAATATAGCCGATACCGATGATCGTGCCCGGCACCGCAATGCCTAGCATCGCCCCAAAATCCAGCAGATCGCGGCCTAAAAATTGTTTCCGCACCACGATATAAGCGATTAAAATGCCGATGACCGCGGCAATAGGCGTGGCGATGCCAGAAAGCACCGTAGTATCGCGCATCGCCTGCGAGCCAATCCCATTCAGCACAAAATCAAAGTGATCCAGCGTGAAATCCCAGCGCACGCCGGGTACGGTGACGAATGCGCCATGCAAAATTGCGCCGTAAAGCAGCACCACCAGCAGGCATATGAACATTACCACCGCGAACAAACCCCATTTCACGTATGGATTTTTGATTGTTTGTGGGGTTCCGGCAGGCTTACCGGTCACTGAAACCACGCTAATCCGGCTGATCCAGTAGCGCTGCACGACGAATACCAGCAGCGAAGGAATCAGCAGAATAATCGAAAGCACAGCTGCGCCAGTAGGGTTATACAAGCCGATAATCGTCACATAAATGCGCGTCGCCAGCACCTCATAGTTGCCGCCTAGCACCAGCGGGTTGCCAAGGTCGGCAATCGCTTCTACGAACAGCAGCAGGAATGAGCTGGCAATGCCCGGCAGCAGCATCGGAATGGTCACCGTGCGGAAAATACGCCAGCGGCTTGCCCCAAGGTTGATAGCCGCCTCGTCTAATGCCGGGTCCAGCGCCTCCATCATGCCCCGTAAATTCAGATAAGTGATGGTGAAAAACGAGAGCGCCATCACAAATACGAGGCCATTCAGCCCGTAAATGTCGTAGCGAACGCCGAAAATTCCCCGTGAAATGCTGCCGCTGCGCCCGAACAGCACGATTGCTGAAGTTGCCAGCGCAAATGGAGGGGAAATCACTGGCACCAGCGCCACAAAGTGCATAAATCGCTTGAACGGCACATCCAGTTTCACCTGCACGAAGGCGAAGAGGAAGCCTATGCCCGTGCCAACAGCGCCGACCAGTGTACCCATCACCAGCGTATTCAAAACGATGTTCTGATAGACGGGGTCCGTAACGTAACGCCGAAACAGTGGCAGCCCTTCTTCAGAGAAGCTTTCGCCAACAATCGAGAAGATTGGCAGCAAAATGGCAACCACTACAAAGAAGATCAAAAATAACAATACCACCAATAAAAGCGGGTCTTTAAGCAAAGCTCTAAATTGTTTGGCCTGTTGGCTGTTCCGTATTCCCTGCACAGCTTTCTCCTGATAAAAACGGCCTCTACTCCAGTGAGTAGAGGCCTGTTTCAGTTAAGACAGAGCATCAAAGGGCAGCCTATTCCGTGGGCGCAGATGCAACTTCAGCGTCAAAGCGCTCGGTTATTGCCACGCGGTTCGCGCCTGCTGCCGCGAAGTTGTAGTCAACGACGTTGATATCGCTCAGGTTCACGGCCAGCTCAGAAACTGCGGCATCCGGGTTCGTCGGCAGTTGCAGCGAATTGACGGTGGGGCCAATTTCCTGCGTTTCAGCAGTCAGCGCCCAGTCATACCACATACGAGCCGCTTCCGGCTCTGGCCCGCCAAGGATGATCGCCATGCCACCGATTTCGTAGCCAGTGCCTTCTTCGGGGAAGGTGGTGGTCAGAATACCATCGAAGCCTTCTTGTTGCAGCTTGGTGCAGTCATGCGAGAAGATGATCGCCACTGCAATTTCGCCCTGCCCGGCCAGCGTACCCGGCGCTGAGCCAGAACGGGTGTATTGCAGAATGTTGTTGTTCAGGGCGGTAAAATACTCGAAGGCGGCATCCACTGCTTCTTCGGTGGGGTTGCCATCTTCGTCATAGCCGGTGCCGGCTGCTTCAGCTTCCAGCGCATCAGCTTGCAGAGTTACAACCGTCCAGAAAGCGGTGAACGCGGTACCGGAGGTGGCGGGATGCGCCATGGCAACGAAGCCTTGCAGTTCAGGGGCAAGCAGATCATCCCATGAAGTCGGGGCTTCAACGCCCAGTTCTTCGAGAACGTCAACATTGGAGCAGAAGCCGAGGGCACCAACGTAAACGCCGGTCCAGTAGCTATCTGGATCCTTGTACTGATCGGGAATATTGGCCGCTTCCGGCGATTCGTACTGCTCAATCAGGCCGCCTTCTTCAGAAGCCGCAATGAAGGCATCTGCCGGGCCGCCCCACCACACCGAAAATTCGGGGTCGGAGCTGCTGGCGCGCAAACGGGCCAGCGCTTCACCAGAGGACAGGCGCACATAGTTGGTATCAATGCCGGTTTCGGCTTCAAAAGCCTCGGTCATCGCTACGCACCAGTCTTCCTGAGGCGTGCAAAGCACCGTGAGGGTGGTATCCTGCGCCAATGCCGGGGCAGCGACCACCGCAACCAGCAGTGAGAGCAACAACAAAGCTAACCGTAATCTAGAATTCATCATGATTCCTTTCTCGAAACACTATTGCCTTAAAACATAAGGTTCAATTGTTAAATATACTTTAAATGATTGCGCTTTCCAAACTATAAAAGAAGTGGATATAGGGGTGAATAAACGACCAGGAAAAGCGCTTTTGAGCACAGAGAAGTAACGAGTGGGCTGAAATTACCTGCCCTGCAAGCCAAGTTTGCGGCAAAGATGCGCTAATGTTTGCTGTTCTTCGCCGGTTAGGACGCTCAATTCGGCGACGATTCCGGCGACATGCGCGGGCAGCACTTTTTCAATGAGTGTACGCCCGGCATCGGTGATTGAAACCTGAATATAACGCTGATCTTCAGTGTCGCGCTCACGGCACACGAGGCCCTCTTTCTCTAAGTTTTGCAGCACAGTGGTCATATTGGCGGTGCTGAGCAGCAATTTACGGGAAATTTCCACCTGCGGCAGGCGGCCAAGATGGTAAAGCGCCTCTAATACCCCGAATTGACTGGTCGTGAGGCCGAAACCGCCTAAATGATGATTCGTGCGGTCTAAAAGGCTGTTAGCAGCGCGCGTCAGTTTGATATAAGCGTTCAACGCCTGAATTTCGGCGGCAGTTCCCTGATATTTCGTACCCATCGCATTCACTTCCAACTTCTAATAAGTTTCTGATTGACAGCCTCTATGATAGCGTGATATTCTATTCGATGTCAAATCATTCGATGTCTAATTATAACTGAAAGCGTCTACCATGAACGCACAAGATTTCATCCACCACTACACGGCGGCGGCAGAGCCGAACACGCCAACAATACTGCTGTTTCACGGCACCGGCGGGGATGAAACATCGCTGCTTTCGTTGGGTCAGGCGATTATGCCGGGCGCGGGGCTGCTTAGCCCACGCGGCAAGATTCTAGAAGGCACGATGCCGCGCTTCTTCCGGCGGAAAGCGGAAGGCGTATTTGACTTAGAAGACCTAATCTTTCGCACCCACGAGATTGCAGACTGGATTGAGGCGGCGGCGGACGAATATGGCATCGCACGCGAGTCTATGACTGCGGTGGGCTACTCTAACGGCGCAAATATTGCCGCCAGCCTGCTGCTGCTGCGCCCGGAAGTGCTGAAACAGGCGATATTGCTGCGGCCTATGCTGCCCCTGCAACCGGAAAAACTGCCGGATTTAAGCGGCGCAAGGGTCTTGATAGCAACCGGACTGCACGATTCATTGGTACCGTCGCAGCAAGCCGAACAACTGGCGCAAGTTCTGGAAGCTGGCGGCGCAAGCGTGGCTTTCAAGAGGCAGGCGGCAGGTCACGGGTTGACGAGTGAAGATGTGATGGATGCGCAGGCGTGGGTGGGAGGGAAGTTCTAAGTGCTGAGTGAGGGGTCGTTAAAGAAGGGTTGAGGAAATAGGACGGCTGTCGCCGTTGAGAGAGGAAAAGCAAAATGCAACTGCACGGGCTTCATCACGTGACCGCAGTCACTGGCAACGTTCATGAAAATCACGATTTCTACACCCGGATTCTGGGGCTGCGACTGGTCAAGAAAAGCGTGAATCAGGATGATACCAGCGCCTACCATATGTTCTATGCCGACAAGATCGGTTCGCCGGGCACGGATATGACCTTCTTCGACTGGCCGCAAACTGCGCCGGAAAGGCGCGGCAGCGACAGCATTGTGAATACGATGTTCCGCGTCAATGGGCGCGCGGCACTGGAATACTGGCTAGCGCGATTCGATGCGCATCAGGTGAAACATGACGAGATTGAGCAGTTTGACGGGCGCGATCTGATCCGGTTTGAAGATTATGAAGGGCAGCGGATGACGCTGGTGGACGATCAGGGCACGGAATTTGAAGGCGAGGTATGGGATGGTACAGATATTCCGGTAGAACACGCGATTCGCGGTTTTTATGGCATAAGCCTTTCAGTGCCGCATCTTGCGCCGATGGAGCCGATTTTCACCACGCTGCTGAACTTCGAGAAGATTTCCGAACAGCCGAACCCCGAAAATTCTGCCGAGACGATCACTATTTACGGGATGGATGGCGGGGGAGCGGGGAAAGAGGTACATGTGATTGAGCAGCCCGGCGCTAAGGCGGCATTTCTGGGGCGCGGCGGCACGCATCATGTGGCCTTCCGGCTGACGGATGGTGAAGAGTACAGCCAATGGCTGGAGCGGCTGAACAGTTATCAGGTGCGCAATTCGGGGCCGGTGGATCGCTTCTATTTCAAGTCGCTATATTTCCGGATCTCAAAAGGCATTCTGTTCGAGCTGGCAACCGATGGGCCGGGATTCGCTAGCGATGAACCGTTGGAGCATCTGGGCGAAACGCTGGCGCTGCCACCGTTCCTTGAACCATACCGGGAGCAGATTGAGGCGAATTTGAAGCCGGTTTAAGGGAAAGGGGGCGGCTTTGAATTAAGCAATGTCGCCACCTAGCTGCAACGCCTCTAAAAACAGCCCGGTTGGTCAGAACGCCACCCACGCGCTAGAGTCAACCGTAGATGATATTTTCCCTAGAAAAGGTTCTAGAGATGACTGTTCCTATTCCTCAAACCTACACACCCGCGCCGGATCGCTACGATGGCCGTATGGCCTATCGCTACAGCGGGCGCAGCGGGCTGAAGCTGCCGGTCATTTCGCTGGGTTTGTGGCATAACTTTGGCGAGGTGGATCGCGTAGATACCGGGCGGGCGATGCTGCGCCGCGCCTTCGACCTTGGCATCACGCATTTTGATCTCGCCAATAACTATGGCCCGCCGCCCGGATCGGCAGAATCCACCTTCAAAGTCATCCTTGATAAGGACCTGCGCCCGTATCGTGATGAGCTGGTGATTTCGACTAAAGCTGGCTATGACATGTGGCCGGGGCCATACGGCGAATGGGGGTCGCGCAAGTATTTAATCTCCAGCCTTGACCAGAGCTTAAAGCGTATGGGGCTGGACTATGTAGATATTTTTTACCACCATCGCCCCGACCCGGAAACGCCGCTTGAAGAGACGATGATGGCGCTAGATCAGATCGTCCGGCAAGGGAAGGCGCTGTATGCGGGCATCTCCAACTATAACGCCCAACAAACCCGTCAGGCTGCGGCGATTTTGCGTGAGTTGGGCACGCCTTGCCTGATCAATCAGGTGTCCTACAGCATGTTTAATCGTTGGGTCGAGCCAGATTTGCTGGAGGCCTGCCATCAGGAAGGCATCGGCACGATCTTCTTTTCGCCGCTGGCGCAGGGCTTGCTGACAGATCGGTATCTGGGGGGCATCCCTGAAGATTCGCGCGCGGGCAAAACCGGCACCTTCCTCAAGCGCGAACAGGTCACCGAAAGCAAGCTCAACAGCGTGCGCCGCCTGAATGAGATCGCGTTGGCGCGCGGCCAAACGCTGGCGCAGCTGGCGCTGGCGTGGGTGCTGCGGCACCCGGCCTCAACCTCTGCTTTGATCGGCGCGAGTACTGTCCGGCAGATTGAAGACTGCGCCGCAGCGGCCAAAAATCTGGCATTTACGGAGGGGGAACTACGCGAGATTGAGGATGTGCTGGCGTAACAGGGCTAAATACGCCGCCGCCCGATCAGCACCCTTTCCATGCGATGGAGGAGGGAAGCAAAACGAGCGGACGCGGCCATATCCGCTTCTCAGCCATACACAGAGGGGAGGAAGTTCATCACTTCACAACAACCGGGTAAATCGTTCCGGCGTGCGGCCAAACGGGCGGCGTAATGCCCGCCCCGGCAGCGCGCCGGTGGTTTGCCCTTCAGCGACTACGAATGATCCATTCACAGCGACGTAATCCACGCCCTTCGGATAGCTGCGCGGCTGCTCATAGGTGGCTGTATCGCGCAGCGTATCCGGATCGAAAATAACCAGATCGGCCATAAAACCGGGGCGCAAAATTCCGCGATCTATGCTGCCGATGCGCCGCGCTGCTGCCGAGGTGATTTTGCGGATGCCTTCTTCCCATGTGAGCAGCCCCAGATCGCGCACGTAATGCGAGAGAAAGCGGATATGCGATCCCCACCCGCGCGGGTGCGGCCTGCCACCGATCAGGATGCCATCGCTGCCGATCACATGGGCCGGATGCTGCATGATGGTTTGCACATTTTCTTCGTTGCCGATCAGCGAGAGGATAGACACGCCCAACCGGGTTTGAGTGAGTAAATTAGCGAAATAATCAAAGGGTGTTTGCCCGGCGCGGGCTGCCGCCTGATCAATGGTCAAGCCAATGACCGATGGATCGTGTTCTCCGAGAATCCCGCTGATCTGGATCATTTCCCAGCCGAGCGGCACGCCCTGAAAGCCGTCCGATCCGGTCACTTCTAGTTCGTGGCGTAAGCGCTCGCGTGTTTCCGGCGATTGCAGGCGCGCCAGCGTGGCATTGGTGCCGCCGTCGTGCGACCAACCCGGCAGCAGCGAATGGAGGGTGGTGGCGCCGGCTAGATACGGGTAAGTATCCAGCGTCACTTCCACGCCTTCAGCCCGCGCCTGATCGATCATCGCCAGCAGTTCGACACCGCGCCCTTTGTTGATGGGGAAGCCAAGATGCGCGTGCGTGAGGTGTACGGGCACGCCTGCCTTCCGCCCGATCTCGATTGAATCGGCATATGCCTGTAATGCGGCCATGCCATAGTTCCGGTGATGGGGGGCGTAAAAACCGCCGTAGGGGCGCATCACCTCGCATAATTCCACCAGTTCATCATCGCTGGCGAACATGCAGGGCGCGTAGGTTAGCCCGGTGGACAGCCCGATGGCGCCTTCGCGCATCGCTTGATCCAGCAGGCGCTTCATGTGTTCTAGTTCTGTGGCGGCAGGTGGGCGGTTTTCCATGCCCATCACCGCCAGCCGGATGGTGCCGTGAGGGGCGAACATGGCGACATTCACCGCCACCTGCCGATCAAAGCGATCCAGATAGCTGGATATTGTCGTCCAATTCCAGTCTACATCTGGCGTGCCGTTCCAGCCGGCGATCTGCTCACGCAAGATGGCGGCTGTCTCTGGCGTGACCGGGGCTAAGCCCAGCCCATCATGGCCGATCACGTCGGTAGTTACGCCCTGCCGTATCTTGCAATCGTGAGTTGGAAAGGCCAGCGGCTGCAAGTCAGAATGAGTGTGCATATCCATGAAACCGGGTGAAACCACGCGCCCCGCGGCATCAATCACGCGCCCCGCGGCTGTGCCTTTCAGCGCGCCCATCGCCGCGATGCGATCTTCATGGATGGCAATATCGCCCCAATACCAGGGCGAGCCGGTACCGTCTATCAGCCGCGCATTGATGATGAGCGTATCGATCATATTCCCTTAAGCATTTCGGCTACGCGCACGTTATTCCCGGTCTGGAATGAGCGAATTGCGCTGAAGACAATCGCCAATGATTGCAAATTATCCTGACAGATCGTGCCCGGCTTATGCCCGCTAGTCACCGCCTGATAAAATTCATGGAGCAGTGCCGCTTGATTGGCATATTGGGGGCGGGCTGGCTCGATCAGCGTCAGTTCTGCAAAAGTTGTTTCGTAAAAGTCCTTGCCTTCTTGCGGCGATTCAACCTGCCGCATCTGCACAAATACCTGATCGTCACGCAGCAAGAGTACGCCGTGTTCGCAGTCAAAACGCCAATGTCCATTCCATGCTGTTGTGACTCCGGTTGCGCACCATGATCCCTCAAAGGCGACGGGTATCCCGCCAAAATTGAGCAATAATGCCGCCGAAGCATCGCCTTCAAACCAGCTCCACGCTGGATTCCAGCTTCGCCCAAAGACCGATGTGGCATCGCTGTTGAGGAAATAACGCATCAGATCGAACTGATGAATTGCCATGTCGATGATCAGGGGATAGGGCATGGTATCGCGGAAGCCGCCAAAGTGAGGCGACTTGTAAAATTCGACATTCACCGCGCCAATCTTGCCCAATATGCCCGACTGCAACACCTGTTTAGCGGTGAGGATGGGGATGCCATAGCGCCGGTTTTGCGCCACCATATGCAGCACGCCGGTTTCATTCGATGTGCGAACAATCGCCATGGCGGCTTCCAGCGTATCGGCCAGCGGCTTTTCTGATAATACGGGAATGCCTGCCCTCATGGCGGTCTCGGCAACCTGCCGGTGAAACTGCGGGGGCGTCACATCAATCACGCCGCCGGCAGACACATTCGCCAGCGCCTGATCAAGCGTGTGGTAAATGATCGCGGGATCGAGGTTATAGCGGGCGGCCTGTGCTTGCGCGGTTGCATCGTTGATTTCAACGAGCGCGGCATATTCTACTTCTGGCGAAGCTAGTACGGTTTGCAGCCATGTATCGCCCATGCCGCCAATGCCAACCTGAATTACTTTCATAAGATCACCTGAAAACGCGGAACAACGATCAGCCAGTGTACTTCGTCTGATGAACAGCTCGCAATTATTTTCACCCCGTGAGATGGGTGTACTTCAGCCCGTTACCGGTGATCAAAAGCACAATTCGTTCGTCAGGGTGAATGTACCCCTGTTCGAGTAAACGGGGCAGTGCGGCAACGGTGGCTGCCGCTTCGGGCGCAACGAACATGCCTTCGCCGCGCCCGATCTCGATCTGCGCGGCACGAATTTCGGAATCGGTGACGGATAAAGCGATACCGCCACTTTGACGCACCGCCCGCAAAATCAGGAAATCCCCGACTGCGGCAGGAACCCGCAGCCCATCGGCAATCGTCTCGGCATTTTGCCACATTTCCGCTGATTCAACGCCCTGTTCATAGGCGCGGACAATTGGCGCGCAGCCGGCGCTTTGCACGCTGATCATGCGTGGGCGTTTTCCCCCGATCCAGCCGAGCGCTTCCATCTCATCAAACGCCTTCCAGATGCCGACGATGCCCGTTCCGCCGCCTGTGGGGTAGATGATCACGTCAGGAAGCCGCCAATTTAGCTGCTCGGCAATTTCATAGCCCATGGTTTTCTTGCCTTCAACGCGATATGGCTCTTTCAACGTCGAAAGATCGAACCATCTCCCCTCCTCTGCGCCCTGCCGCACCAGCCTTCCGCAGTCGGTGATTAACCCATCAACCAGCGTGATCTGTGCACCTAACGCCTTGATTTCAGCGAGGAAGGCTGGCGGCACATCTTCCGGCAGATAGACGAAAACCGGCAAGCCCGCGCGGGCGGCGTAAGCAGCGGCGGCGCTACCTGCATTGCCGGCACTGGGGATCGCCAGCGCCTTTACGCCAAGCTCGGCCGCCCGCGCAATCGCCATCACCAGCCCACGCGCTTTGAATGAGCCGGTCGGGTTAATGCCTTCATCTTTGGCGTATAAATTGCGCAGCCCGTAATGCTGAGCCAACCGTTCGACTTTCAAGAGCGGCGTGAATCCTTCGCCCAAGGTGAAGCGAAAGGCCTGATGCTGTACTGGCAGCATTTCCGCATAGCGCCACAATGTTTTGGGGCGATCTTTGAGATGATCAGGGGTAAAAGCCTGCTTTGCCGCCTCAAGGTCATAGCGCGGCAGCAGTGGTTTGCCACACGCCGGGCATAAATTAAGGATGCGATGAAAATCATAGGTTTTGCCGCAGCCGCCGCATTCTAGAAGACGAAGATAGCTTTGCATCATCTAATCTCTTTCCTCCGCGCCCTAGCGATTCAAACTCATTGACATGGATTAAACTAATAAATTCCATGCCCACGAAATTGCTTACCAGCAGATATACTATTGCCGGTTGAGATTAACGCAGAGGCGGCTGTTTCACATGTTCGGAAAAGTTTGTTTAGTTACCGGCGCAACAGATGGCATTGGCAAAGAGACGGTTCGCGCGCTGGCAGAGGCGGGGGCAGCGGTGGTTGGCGTGGGGCGCAACCCTGCAAAAATTCAGGCCGCGATGCAGGATATTGGCGAAACACCCGGATCGCTAGAATTCTTAACGGCTGACCTCTCCTCACAGGCGCATATTCGGATGCTGGCGGAAGAATTCAGGCGCAAATATACACGACTGGATGTACTGGTGAATAATGCTGGCGCGCTGTTCACCAGCTATCGCGAAAGCATTGATGGCATCGAAATGACGTTCGCTTTGAACCATCTCAGCTATTTTTTACTCACGCATCTGCTGCTGGATTTGCTCATCGCCAGCGCGCCCTCACGGATCATCAATGTGGCCTCTGACGCACACAGCGGAAGCCAACTTAATTTAGAAGATCCCGGCAATAAACGAAGATACAGCGGGTGGGATGCGTATGGCGATTCCAAACTTGCCAATATTCTGTTCACCTATGAACTGGCGCGGCGGCTGGCAGGCACAGGGGTGACGGTGAATGCGGTGCATCCTGGCTTTGTGAACAGCAATTTTCAGAAGGCTGCTGGCTTGAACATGCGCGGGCCGCTTAGCTCAAAAGAAGGCGCAGATACGCAGGTCTGGCTGGCGACTTCAGAGGATGTTGAAGGTGTGAACGGCAAATATTTTGTTCGTCGCCACGAAGCCGAGTCATCGCCAGAATCCTATAATCAGGAGGTTGCCCGGCGTTTGTGGAAGATGAGCGCAAGTATTGTCGGTCTGCCGCTGGAAAGCTGAGCGGCAAGGGGAAACGTGTTAAAAGAAAAAGAAGTGCTGCGTGAAGGGCAGTTAAAAAGGGGTGGGAGGAGCGAGGATGCGTAAAGCGCGGATAAGGTATGCCCTCTGCCCTACGGTGCTGCGGGTGAGGATCAAAATAGAGCACTTCATAGACAGCCGTGGAGTACTGCCCATTTCCGGCGCGGACACGCTAAAATAAGGCGAGATTAAGTTTCATTGAAGGAGTATTCTCTTGTCACACGCTTTTCGCTGGACGGCGCAAAAAATTCTAAAGCGTTTGTCACTGATTGAACCACTGGTTTACATTCAAAAACAAGCAATAGAACCTTTTCGTTATATAAAGCTGGAAAGCCCGCTGCAAGAACCGCCGGTAGATGTGGGGGTTGATGACAGCGCGTGGGAGGTGATTCAACCGCACAGCTACTGGGGCGAGTGGAGAGCTAATTTCGCCATGCGCAGTAGTTTCCAGATTCCGGCGGCGTGGGAGGCTGATGCGCCAATCGCGCTGTATTTACCGATGGGCGATTCCGGCGATTTTTCGCATCCGGAGTCGCTGGCGTATATTGACGGCAAAGCGAGGGCATCGGCTGACCGGCATCATCACGAAATTCGACTGCCCGACAGCCTGCGCGATGGCAAGCCACATTTGCTGGCGCTGCACGGCTGGACGGGACTAGGGGGGTGGAGCGAGGCTGAACCGCGCACACAGCCTTATATGCGCGAGTGCGCGGTGGTGCAGCTTCATCAGCCCACCCGCGATCTGATGGTGGCGACCAGAACGGCGCTGGATGTGGCAAAGATGCTAGGCGAGAGCCACCCGACGACAGCCAAGCTGTACAACGCGCTGGATGCAGCCTTTCAAACACTGGACACCCGCGATCCGCTGGGGACAAGCGCATTTTACGAGAGTGTGCCGGCTGCGCTGGATGAATTACAGCAGGGAATTGCTGCTGCTGGAGCGCCGCTGGATGTGGATATTATCGGGGCGGGACACGCGCATATTGATGTGGCGTGGCTGTGGACGCTGGGGCAAACCCGGCGCAAGGCGGGGCGCACTTTCAGCAACGTGCTGCGGCTGATGGAGCAGTTTCCCGAATTTACGTTCACACAAAGCCAACCGCAGCTTTACCAGTACACACTGGAAACCTATCCCGAAATATTCACGCAGATTCAAGAGCGCGTTGAGGAAGGGCGCTGGGAGTTAATCGGCGGCACGTGGGTAGAGCCGGACTGCAATACCATCGGGGCGGAATCGCTGGCGCGGCAGTTCTTGCTGGGGAGGGCGTTCTTCCGCAAGCATTTTGATACAGAAGATACGCCGCTGTTATGGCTGCCGGATACCTTCGGCTACAGCTGGGCGCTGCCGCAGTTGATGAAACAGGCAGGCATTAATTATTTTGTGACCCATAAGATGAGTTGGAACCAGTACAACCAGATGCCAGAGCAAATACTGTGGTGGCAGGGGCTGGACGGTACGCGCATTCTGACCTATTTTTTGACGACTCCGGAAGGCGACACCTACCTGCCCCACGCAACTACCTATAATGCGCTGATGTCGGTGGAGCAGGCTTTTGGCACATGGAAGAATTTCCGACAGAAGGGCGTACATAACGAACTGCTGATGGCCTACGGCTATGGCGACGGCGGCGGCGGCCCGACCCGCGAAATGCTGGAAAATATGGCAGCGATGGCTGAATTTCCCGGCGCGCCGCGGGTACGACCTGGAACCGTGCGCGAATTTATGGAGCGAGTGGCGGAAGATGCGTCGGACAGACTGCCGGTGTGGAATGGTGAATTTTATCTCGAATATCATCGCGGCACCTTCACCAGCCAGAGCCGGAATAAGCGCAGCAACCGCAAAAGCGAATTTCTGCTGCACGATGCCGAATTTCTGGCGGCATGGGCCAGCCTGAGCGCGGGTTACGCCTACCCGCACGAGACGTTCCAGCAGGCATGGGAACTGGTGTGCCTGAACCAGTTTCATGATATTTTGCCCGGCTCGTCTATTGGCGAGGTGTATGTAGACAGCGCGCGCGATTACGAGACTATCGCCCGGCTTGGAAGCAGCGCCCTTGAAGGCGCGATCAGGGCGCTGGCGAATACGCTTCCGTCAGAAGCAACGCTGATCGCGATCAACCCGACATCGTTTGGCGGGGCGCGGGTCGGTCTGCTATCAGAGGCGCTAGCGGATGGTCAGCAAATTATTGACGGCAATACCGGCGCATCGCTGATTACGCAGGCGGTAGAGGACGGGACGCTGCTGGAACTGCCGGATACCGCGCCCTATGCGCTGACTCCGCTGCAAATAAGCGAGGCGGCGGCGCTCGCCTTCTCGAATGATCTGATCATCGGGGAAACCCCCGATGGGCTGGTGCTGGAAAACGGGCTGGTACGGGTGGCGTTCAACCGGCAGGGCGAGATCGCGCGGCTGTGGGATAAAGAGGCGGGGCGCGAAGTGCTGCCGGAAGGCGCAATCGCTAATATGCTGCTGGCGTTTGAGGATCGCCCGATGCAATTTGACGCATGGGACATTGACGTTTATTACGAAGATCGCACCGAACGCATCTCGCAAGTTGAAAGCCTGACGATTACAGAAACCGGCCCGCTGCGTGCCGGTTTTGAAATTCGCCGCCGCTACCGGAACAGCACGATTGTGCAGCGGGTATCGCTACGGCGGGGCAGCAAGCAGATTGACTTCGATACGTGGGTGGACTGGCACGAACAGCATATCCTGCTGAAGGTGGCGTTCCCGCTGAACATCCTTTCGCCGATGGCAACTTTCGACGTTCAATGGGGCAATGTACAGCGCCCGACACATCGCAACACTTCATGGGAGCGCGCGCGATTTGAAACCTGCGCGCATAAATGGGTTGATTTGAGCGAGAGCAACTACGGCGCGGCGCTGCTGAACGACTGTAAATATGGGCATGACGTGCTGGATAACGTGATTCGATTGACACTGCTGAAAAGCGCGACAAGCCCTGATCCACATGCGGATCAGGGGGAACACCGGATGACCTACAGCCTGCTGCCACACACTGGCGACTGGCGAAACGGGGTTGTGCCGGCGGCCTATCATCTGAATAATCCGCTGATCATACGGCGCGGGGCGGGCGGAAATGCGACTGAACGAGGCGCGGAATCATTTGTGCGGGTGGACTCGCCGAATGCGGTGATCGAGACGGTGAAGCAAGCGCAAGATGGTCATGGGGTGATCGTGCGGCTTTATGAAGACCAACGCGCGCGCGGAAAAGTGACGCTGCGGGTAGGGTTTCCGCTGGCGGCCGTTTATCATTGCAATCTGCTTGAGGAGAACGAAGCGCGGCTTGAAACCGACGGGCAGAGCGTGAGTTTTGAACTGACGCCGTATCAGATCGTGACGCTGCGACTGGTGGCGAAATAGGGGCGATAAGCGCGGAGACTGAATCCATCCAACAGAATGAAGGACGCCGCGTTTATGCGGACGATCGATGGGGCGCCCCTACCGGCGGGGACACGTTTTTGCGTGCCTCTAAGGCCCGTTGAATGGGCGTGAGCCGCCGGTTATTCATTGCTAATTCTGAATCAATTGAAGGAGAAGACATGTTTCATAATCGTGCCATCATCTCTATTGTGATGGGCATCATGCTGCTGCTTGTACTCAGCGCCCCACTGCTGGCGCAGGAAACGCCGGCCTATTTGAATTCCGATCTCTCTGCGGAAGAACGCGCCGCTGATTTACTGGCGCGGATGTCGCTGGAGGAGAAAATCGGGCAAATGACGCAGGTGGAGAAGAACAGCCTAACGCCAGCAGATGTGACCGAATGGCTGATTGGCAGCGTGCTAAGCGGGGGCGGCGGCTACCCCTCACCCAATACACCTGAAGCGTGGGCGGCGATGGTGAACGGCTTCCAAGAGGCGGCGCTGGGGACACCGCTGGCGATTCCGGTGATTTACGGCGTGGATGCAGTTCACGGGCATAACAATGTGATGGGCGCAGTGATCTTTCCGCAGAACGTGGGGCTTGGGGCGACCCGTAATGCTGAACTGGTAGGGCAAACGGCAGAGATCACCGCGCGGGAAATGATCGCTACCGGCATTTACTGGGATTTTGCGCCGGTGGTGGCGGTGCCGCAGGATATTCGCTGGGGGCGCGCCTATGAGGGCTTCGGCGAGAATACCGATCTAGTGACTGAACTGAGCACGGCTTACCTGCTGGGATTGCAAGGCGAATCGCTGTCAGCGCCGGGATCGGTGCTGGGCACACCGAAGCATTTCATCGGGGACGGCGGCACAACGTGGGGAAGCTCACGTTTAGGGTCAGCGTATATGGATCAGGGCGAGACGCCGGTAGATGAAGCGACGCTGCGCGAACGCTACCTGCCTCCTTATATTTCGGTGATTGAGCATGGCGCGCAGAGCATCATGATCTCGTTTTCAAGCTGGGGTGGCCTGCCGATGCACGCGCAGTCTTACCTGATCAATGATGTGCTCAAAGGCGAGCTGGGTTTCACGGGATTCACGATCTCTGACTGGGCGGGAATTGACACGATCAGCGAGGACTACTATGAAGCCGTAGTGACCGCGATCAATGCCGGCGTGGATATGGCGATGGTTCCTTACGATTTTGAACGGTTCATCAGCACCATGCTGGAGGCAGTTGAGAACGGCGATATTACGCTTGAACGGATTGACGATGCCGTGAGCCGGATTTTACGGGTGAAATTTGAATTAGGATTGTTCGAGCATCCGTTTAACGATCCGGCGCTGCTGCCTGCCGTCGGCTCTGATGAGCATCGCGCCGTTGCCCGCGAGGCGGTGAGCCAATCGCTGGTGCTGCTGAAGAATGAAGGCGAGGCGCTGCCGATTTCGCCGGAAACGCAGACCGTCTTCGTAGCGGGAACTGCGGCTGACGATATCGGCTTGCAATCTGGCGGATGGACGATTGATTGGCAAGGGGGTGCTGGCAACATTACCGAGGGGACGACGATCCTTGAGGCGCTGGAGGCGGCGGTTCCTGAGACAACGGCTGTGCATTTCAACCGTTTCGGGCGCTTTGAAAATTTCAGAGATGATGCGGGAAACCCGCTGATCGCGGATGTGGGAATCGTGGTAATTAGCGAGCAGCCGTATGCTGAATATGAAGGCGACGATGCTGTGCTGGCGCTGGCGGAAACGGATTGGAGCGCGGTTGAACGACTGCGTCCACTGGTCAATAAGCTGGTGGTGATCGTGCTGTCGGGGCGACCCGTGATGATCAACGAGGCGATTATGAGCGCGGACGCGGTGGTTGCGGCGTGGCTGCCGGGCACAGAGGGCGAAGGCGTGAGCGATGTGCTGTTGGGCATAGAGCCATTCACCGGAAGGCTGCCGTATACATGGCCGCGGGATATCGAACAACTGCCCTTTGACTTCGCCAACTTGCCAACTGAAGGCTGCGACGCGCCATTGTTTCCGTTTGATTACGGGTTGACCTATGAGAACAGCGAGTCGTCATGGGTTGATCTAGCCATAGAGTGCGCGGGCGGCTAAGCCAAGCCCCCCTCTCAATTCCCGCTCCGGGTATGGCTGAGGGGAAGCGGAAAGACAAACTCACCAATGGCGGGCGACCCTGGGGTCGCCCGCCATATTATCGGCACAGCAGGCAGGGGGAAGCACATCAGGGCGTACAGAATTAGAAAATAGGGTGGGAGTTAACCATCGTGAATTTATTTTATAACTGTGGTAGGGGATCGCTTTTCGGCTGATTTTGTTTGCAACATACACGGTTAGAATTTATTCATCTGCCGAATTAGTGTGCTGCCCTTAACCGTATGCGTGGAAATTATCTGCGGCGGGGCTTAGGATAGGTTGTTGACGAAATATGCCTTTAAGTGAACGGGAGCAAAACATTGATGACAGCGCCTTTGCTAACCGCCGAAGCGACGGTTCAAACACCCAATGCATCTAAGATTTTGAAATGGCTGTGCGGCCACTTCAAGATAAAAGTACCGGCAGAATATGACGCGCAAAAAGGCCATGTTGATTTCCCGTTCGGGGTATGCGAGATGACGGCGAGCGACGCGGTATTGTATATTCATGTTGCAGCGCCGAATGCTGAAGCGTTCGCGCTGATTAAAGAGGTGGTGGGCGAACATCTGGAGAAATTTGGGAACAAAGAATCGCTGCGTGCGGATTGGGAAGATAAAACGGTTACTGCCGGGGGCATGTAATTAGGGGATGAAAGCCGCGTTGATACGCCCCTATAAAAACAAAAAAGGCGTATTCTTCTGGTTAGAATACGCCGTGTCAGTGAATCATAGGACCTCGAATTAGCCGGTGTGTGCTGCCGTTCCAGTTAATAGTTCATGAACGCCGAATAACAATCTTGAGCTAAGCTGCGATTTGCTGAGGAACTGTGTCGCGCCTGCCTCTATACTCCGCTGAATGGTAGAACGGTCGTCATTGGCCGAAAATACCATGACGGGGGTGTTACGGGATTCAATGCGCCGCCGTAATTCCCGGCACAGATCAATGCCATTACCATCTGAAAGCATCACATCTAAAATGAATAGATCAGGCGAGATGCTATCAATCAGGTTCATTGCAGAACGAATATTCGGTGCTGTTTTGACCTCATAGCCCCGACGTTCAAGTAAAATCTTAATGATTGAACGGAAGGCTTGATCGTCATCTACTACAACGATGAGTTCAGCCATGTTGGGTCACGCTCCTAACAACTGCCAAAGACGAACCTTTAACCGAAAGATACAGCCTGCGCCAATTCATTCAGCGATGCTGCCTGAATGGAACACAGCCACTCTTCAGTTGCCGATGAAAAATTGAACTCTGCCAGCAGATTAGCATCGCGTTTTTCGAGCAAACGCTGGCAAAACTTCGAATCCAGCAACGCTCTACCCATCATGTGATCAAGGCTGCGCTGTTCTTCCTGCGTCAGCAAATAACCATGCCACACTGTCTTGCGGGGAACATCGCAAGTTTCAGCGCGCACAAACCAATTATTCGGATACCGTGGTCCTCGCAAAGCCATGAAATTTGCTCCTCAAAAATAGTCGAGAGCTTATTCGTTCACTTTAGTAATACATAGAGGCTGATCAGCCGCCGCCAAAGCCGCCGCCGCCTGCCGGGCCAGCAAAAGCAATGGCCGTGGGAAGAAGCGCCAGAATGGTGGTCACTGCAACCGCGATAATAACCTTAATGCGAGCGTTCATTTTGTGATCTCCTGACAAGAACAAATTCGGTCAAAAAACTAAATGAGTTCGGAAAAA
>JACSRP010000191.1 GCA_014879665.1 Anaerolineae bacterium
GGTGATCAGCTGATCGGGCTTCAGCGCCAGCCGCTTGCCGCGCGCAAAATAGCCGCCCATCACCCTGAATACGTCTAAGATAGTGGCCGCCGATCCCCCGCCGTTGGCCAGCGCCTCAAGCTGCTCGTTCGATTCCCGTGAACGCGCCGCGCGATGCTGGTTTGCCAGCGCCGCGATATTATCTATCAGTTCCAGCATGCCCGCCGCCAGCAAACGGCGCTCGTCGTTGCTCAAATTGCCGCTTAAGCTGTCAATGTCGCTCATCAACGAATTGACCGAAGGCAGCGTGTTTTTATCGCGGTAAGAGAAGCCGGTATCATACAAAAACTGCGCGACAGTGTGCAGCGTGTAGGCATAATCGCCAATCTGCTCGCCGCCTAGCACCTGATGCATGGTGCGCGTGGCCTCCAGCGCTACCTTAACCTCATCGCTCAGTTCGCGCCCCAAACGGTTGGCCGCCGCTGCCGCCGCCGCGCCCGAAAGCCGCCGCACATACTTCCGCAAACATTCCAGCGCCGTCGCCTGAACTTCACTGTTCCAGTTCAACTGCCGGTACAGGGTGATCATCACTTGCAGGCCGGCTTCCGCTTTGCGCGCCGCTGGCGCAGGCATCAACCCCGCCACCCGCTGCGCCTGCCCCTGATCCCGCCGCTCAACGTGATAATTCAGCAGTTCCGCCAGATATTCCGGCGCAATAGTTTCAGCGATCAGCCGGTTGTTGAAGACCAGCGTGGTCAGTTCGGTAGCGCGAGAGGCCATTTCCGGCGACCACTGCTGCTGTTGCAGCGCGCCAAAGTAGGCCATTGCCATGGTCATTGGCTTCACTTTGCGCTCGCTCATGGTGGCCAGCGCTTCGCCTAGCGCCTCTGGCAAAAGCGGCGTCTCTAGAAACAGGCGGTGGATCATGTTGGCGAATTGAAGCTGCTTGTCGCCGGGGAAGAACAGCCGCTGCTGCTGCGCCATCATTTGCGCCAGTTCGGGATACGCGCCCCGTGCCAGCGAAATTTGCAGCAGGCTGAACCGCGCCGGGGGATCGAGAATCTGCTGCAGGTCGTCGGTAGAAAGCACGCGCGTTAGCCAGCGAATGGTGTCGTCATAGGTATCGCCAAATTCCGACTGCGCGGCATTTGCCAGCGTTTCCATCGCCGCCGAATCCAGCAGCTCATAATGCCCGCCCAGCGTGACCAGTTCCGACAGCCGAATGGCGATCAAGGGCCGCCAGTGGCCGCCAAAATCGCCCACCACCCGCGCCAGTAATCCTTCCGGCGCTGCGGCGATATTGTGCCCGGACACCTGGCCGAGCAGCGCGCCCACGCTTTGCGGAAGCTGCGCCACCAACCCCGGCTGCGCGGCCACCCGTTGAAGCTGTTCAGCAGGCAGCACTGTCGCCGCCAGCGCGAATACGGTTTCAGCGAGATTGCGATCCTGTGAAGCCAGCGGAATTGATGTTTCGATCAACTGCGGCAGCACCGGCGCAAAATCGGCGGCATTGGGCGCAGCGCGTACCTCCGCCAGAAATTCATTCAGCCCGATGGCATCGCCCGCATCTACCAGCGCGCGGGCATTGGTCATCGCCGCCCGCTGCAGCAGATCGATCCAGTACATCCCCTTGAAGCCGCCCGGCGTCGCCAGCCAGCGCGAAACCCGCCGGTAAACTGACTCATGGGTTCCCGCCACCAGCGCTTTACGCATGGCTTCGATGATGGTGCGCTCAAGCTCCGGCTGCCCTTTGGCGACGATGGTCAGCAGGTCAGTGTTTTCATCCTCGTCCAGCACCAGCGCGAAGGCCAGCAGATGATTGATGTAAGTTACCCGCAGATCGTCGGTCAGGGTAGGGTCTTCAGCCAGAATCCGCGCCGCTTCATTCGCGCCCACCGGCAGGTTGTTGATCAGCGACTCGTCCATTTTCAGGCGATAGCTGCTGTAGGCGAGGGCGTCGGTCATATTGTCGCCGCGTTTCAGCCGCCAGCCTGCAACCGGGGTCAAGGCGTTGGTCGCCTCGCTGACGAGGGTGGGGTCCAGCCGCAGTTGGCTGCGAATATAACGGGCGTAGTCGTCTTCTGGTTTGAAGCCGCCGGTGGCAGGCTCGCCCCACGTATATTCCAGCACATCGGCTGAAAGCGGCGCGTCATCTGCCACAAAGCGCACCTGTGCATCAAGCTGCACCTCAGAAGTGGTGTGCGTGGCAAAAGTGACGCCGTAGCGTGCAGGCGGCGGCAGCAGCGAAAGCAGCCCCTCGATCAGGGCGATACGTTTGGGCAGTTCTGGCGGTGCGCCGCGCACGTAAAGCGGCACGCCTTTGATGATCGCCGCCAGCATAATTTCGATCACGTTCAGCCGGTCACGGGTGATGGTCATCAAGTTGAGCATCGCCTGTTCCTGCTGCGCGGCGGTGGGCGTGGTTGAAGGCAGCAGCGTAACTGGCGGCAGGGTTTGGCCGGTCATTTCGTAAGTTGGGAATTGGGTTTGCGCCAGCGCCAGCACGCCCCGTAAGTTGCCGCTAAGCGCGCGCAGGGCTTCCGGTGAGACCAGCAGATAATGGCGGAATGGCTGCTGCCCGCCGCGATCCACCGACTGCACGAAGATGAACGGCGACACCCTTCCACGTACCAGCGCCAGTGATCCAACCTGATTCCCGTTCAGCGAGGGCAGCAGCGCATCGTTCACCGCGCTGGCGGCCACAGCCGGGGTGACGCCGCGTGATGCCGCCAGCTGGCGCGCTTCGCCGGAGAAGCGCCCGCCCATCATCAACTGGCCGTGATAAAAATGCTCAACTGCAAAACCGGTGGCTGCCACGCCCCGAATCCTGACGACTAAACGGCGGAGGCTAGTACAAATGTAACATTTTGAGTTTACCTTGAGCGTACTCTTTCAGCAAAAGGGGGATGTGAGGAAAGGGATGAGGAAGGGAAGTGATGCGTGCTGCGAAAGGATAAAAAAGTTAAAAGAAGTGCTGAATGCTGAAGTGAAAGACCGCTAAAAGTGGAATTCTGTAGGGGCCGCGTATGCGCCGCCTGCGCATCTGGCATCTGTCTTCGTAGGCTCAAATCCTATGGCTGGCGGCAACACACAACCTACCGAATTGATTTGAGGATTCGCCTCAGACCGCATAGAAACAATTAAGCAAAATTGTCTTCATAAATTCTTAACAAAAAGTAGATTCTAAACCACGTATTTCGATATATTATATGAAAGTAGTATGAATTTATCCTTGTACTCGCCCTATTTGAGGAATCATGAATACCCCACCAACCCATTCGGCATCTGAAACAGAAATCGCAATAGCCCGGCAGAAAAGTTATGTTGGTTCAGCAATTATCACGCTAATTGCATATTGGTTCTTCTGGTTACCAGGTCTTATTTTTAATATCATGTACATCAACGATGCCAAGCGCTCTCAGGCAGTTGCCGGACATAAGCTGCCCGGCGTTGGGTGTCTATGGATTCTTTTACTCCTGAATGTAGCCTGGATTCTCGTGTTGTGCGCGCTGTTATCAGGGGGTTCTTTGTTAGGGCTTGGCAGTATGCGTTGATATACTGTTAAATCCAGAAATGACCCCTCAGTCAATGCATTGGCTGAGGGGATTTCTTTTCACCCCAAACCCAATTTACCGGGACACAGGATATTCTTCGGGTCTAGACCGTGCTTGATCTGCGAAAGCGCGTTCATGCCTGCGCTGCCGTACTGCGCCTCCATGAAGGGCTGCAAGCGTAAGCCGACGCCGTGATGATCGTTGATCACCGCGCCTGCCGCTAATGCCGCATCCACCCCCGCCTTAATGATCTTGTCGTGCAGGGCTTTGGCTTCCGCCAGATCAGCCGGGCCAGTCGGAATTTTCATGCGCGCATAAATCATCGAACCCCACTCGTACCAATGGCTGAAATGGGTGTTCAGCGATAAGTTCCATTCCGGCCCCGCCGCCTCACGGATCGCCCGCGTGGTCGCATGGTAAACCGCGTTGATATGCGAGAAATCTGCCACCACGTCCACCGTCCCCCAAATGCTCGGCAGTTCCGGCGCATAAGGCGGGTAATAGAACACGTAGCGCCGATCCCACCATGTTTCACCGATGCTGGCAGGCAGTTCTTCGCCGCCGTGCTGCCGGCAAATGCTGAAGGCGGTTTCGGCTTCGGTGTTGACCAGCGAGGGATATTCGCCGTCGAACATCAGCACCATAGTCGGGCTGGTCAGCGGCGTTTCCACCGCGCGGGCGAGGCTGTGCGCGGCGGCGTAGGCATCATAATAGCGCAGCACCGCCGGGCGCAGGCCGCTGACCATGATTTTACGGCCGGCTTCAGCGCCTTCTTCCAGCGAAGCGAAGCTGAACACGCCGAACACGCGCCTGGTGGGCAGGCGGCGCAGCTTGACCACCGCCGCCGTTACCACGCCCAGGGTGCCTTCCGAGCCGATCAGCAGTTGGGTCAATTCCGGCCCGGCGGCGTGGCGCGGCACTGCTGGCGTATGCACAATTTCACCGGTAGGGGTGACAAATTCCACCGACAGCACGTGATCTTCAATCTTGCCGTATTTGCTGGACAGCACGCCTGAACCGCGCGCGCCGATGCTGCCGCCGATGGTCGCCCATTCGGTGGAGGCCGGATAGTGGGTGAAGGTCAGGCCGCGCTCGTTCAGGTAGGCTTCAAAATCGCGACAGGCGAGGCCAGCTTCAACGGTGCAGGTGAGCGACAGTTCATCTATATGGCGGATCGCCTTCAGCTTGCGCGTATCCAGCACGATGCCGCCGCGATCCGCGTTGGCCGCGCCCTGCACGCCGCTGCCGCCGCCCCAGGGTGTGAGCGGTATATTCAATTCGTTCGCCAGTCTAACCACTGCCGCCACCTGCTCCACCGTTTCCGGCGTGATCGCGGCGTCTGGCCTGCTCAATGGCTGCCCGGCGGCGGCGGCGGCGATGGCGTACCAGTATTGATCATGGGCATATTTCACCCGCGCTTCTGGCTGCGCCAGCACATTTTTCGCGCCGGCAATCGCAGTCAGGCGGCTGATAACTGCCGCGTGGTCTATGCGTTCAGCTACCATGCCCACGCCTTGCCTTCCGTCCAGTCCCGATTCTTGATGGTCAGGTCAACCTTTTCGAGTTCTTCGACGGCATCAACCAGATGATCGGTGAAGCGGGTGAAGGCAATTTCGCCCTTTTCCGCAGTGCCGCGATGGGGATTGCCCATGATCCCGCTGTCGGTAAATTCTTCGTGGTCAAACGGGAAGTTGAAATACTGATAGCCCTGAAATTCAGCGTCGGGCATGCCGTCTTTCTTCGCCCACGCTTCGCCTAGCCATGCCGGGGTGTGCGCCTTGTCCACCACCGCGCGATCCAGCCGCACCAGTTTGGGATCGTGCGCCAGACACTGCGAGGTTTCCAGCTCGCCCGCGTGCCATCCGGGGGTTTCCTCAAGCGGGCCTTCCAGCACGTCTTTCAACATGCCGATATAGCGTTCGGCGTAGGGCTTGTAGTAGGCGATCAGCGCGCCGGTTTCATAGCGCAGTTTGCGCAGCACCGGATCGATCACCTTCACATTCGAGCCGTGCCCGTTGACGAAGATCAGGCGGTTGAAGCCGTGATGGATCAGGCTGCGGCCAATGTCGTAGATCACGTTCAGATAGGTATCCGCGCGCAGGGTAATCGTGCCCGCGCCCCAACCCGGCCCGCGCATATGCTGCGGCGAATAGCCGAGCCAGAGGGTGGGCGTGTATAAAATGCCCGCCTGTTCGCCGGCGCGTGAGGCCACTTCTTCGGCGGTGATGCTGTCGCAGAACAGGGGAAGATGCGGCCCGTGCTGCTCAAGGCTGGCTTTGGGGATCAAGATAGTGTCGGAATGTTTAAGATATTCCTGCACGTCTACATAGCTCAGATCACCGAGGCAGAACGAAGGGAAATTCAGGTCTTTAGTCTTACGTGGTGCCGCCATTTAGGGTTCCTCCTGACGGTCTAGCATCTATCAGTACATAAACGAAGGCCGCCGCAAATAAGCCCGGCAGCACATTCTTCAGGCCAGCAGTGCCTTCATAAGGCACGATGGCCGCAACCTCAAAGCCCAACTGCCGCGCCCACCAGCGAAAATCGCCTAATGTCCAGAAGCGCAGATGCTCGCCCGGCGTGACCACCCATTGCAGCGGAAACTTGCCGAACAGCAGGCGCAGGCGGTGCTGATGAAAGCCGGTATTCGGGATCGAAACGATGATCCCCTTGCGAACCACCTGCCGCAGATCGTTGAGCAGGGTTTCCGGCTCTGGCAGGTGTTCGATGATCTCCGAGCAGATGGCATAATCGAAGCGCAAATCACTGCCAAAAGCCGCGGCAGTCACTTCATGAATCGGGCGGTTGGCATCGCCTAATTGGACTCCAGTCAGGCCGATGCTGTGGCAAAAATCAACGGCTTTAGGCGAAAGATCGAGGCCGTAGGCGGTAATCTGCTTGTGTTCCACCAGATATTGCAGCAGCGCGCCATCGCCCACGCCGATATCCAGCACCGAATCGCCTTCAGCGACGATGCCGGCGAAAACTTTCGCCCGGCGCAGCCGCCACGGTGACAGCTTTCCTAGCCCACTTTGCGCCTTTGCATCCCAGTAATCGTCATAATTGACGCCGCCGATGTGCGCGGTATCCGGATAGCTGAACAGCCGCTTGAGGCCGCGATAGCGATTGGCGAACCAGAGATAGACCGGGCGCAGCGGCGAATTACGCAGCGCAGCTTTGACCGGAGTCATGATTTCGCCTCAAACCGCCGCGCATGAATCAGGATCATAAAAGCAGCCGTTTCAATTCTTCGACGGTGACATCGGCAAAAGCGTCGTCGTTGATATGCGCGTCAAATTCAACGCGCCGTATGCCGGGCTTCAGGTCAGCCCTGAAGATGTCAAGGACGTGCTGATTTAGCTCAATATTCCAGAAAGCGCCGCCGTCAATGTCCATGATCGAGCCGCCGCGTAACGGCACCAGCAGCGTGACCGGGCCGCTGGCCGCGTTCAGCTTGTCTACCAGCAGGCGGATGGCGGCCAACTGCTCTTCGGCGGTCAGGCGCACCAGCGTAAATTCGGGATTGTGATAGTAGGTTGGGCGATCGCGGTACTGCGGCGGAACTTCATGTTTCGCGCCAAAGACGATGAAATCGAGGCATCCGGGCACGATTAACTGCGGGATTCCGGCCTGCGCCGCCGCGTCCAAACGGGATGCCCCGGCATTGTGAAAGCCGCCAGCGATGAACCCGGCGATCTCGCTCAGGGTGTAATCCAGCACCGCGGAAAACGCGCCCTGCGGGATCAGTTCTTCCATGGCCGCGCCGCCCACGCCGTTGGCGTGAAAGATGACCAGATCGTAGCCGAGCGCCTCAATCTTCGGGCGGGCGCGCATCAGCGGGCGGGTGGTGTTACCGAGCATGGTGGCGGCAATTGCCGGGCGCTCGCTGGCGACGTGCAGCGGCCCCCGCACCTCATAGGCTTTTGCCATGCCAGCAATCGCGGCGGCGGCGTTGTCAAAAAGCGCACGGCTGAGGTCGTTCAGGCCGAGGATATCTACCACCGAGTGCATCACCATCACGTCTTTGCTGCCGACGAACGGGCCGAATTTACGGAAGCCGGAGGCCAGCGGCGAGACGATCAGCTTGGGGAAGCCAACGGGCAGCGCCTTCATGGCGGCGGCGGCTAATATTGCGCCTTCCGCGCCGCCCAACGAGGCCACGCCGTGAATTTTGCCCTGCGCGCACAGATCGAGGGCAATTGAGCGCACCCCCTTCAGCATTTCTTCAACCGCTTTGCCGCGGGTTCCGGCGCTGCGCAGCGCTTCGATGTGCGAACCGGCAGCTTCGGCCACCGCTTCGCGGGTGAAATCAGCGGTGATGCCCACCGCCTCGCCCAGAATGCCGGAATCCAGCACCAGTGTGCTACAGCCGTACTGGCGAATGTGATCGCGTAGGTAGGCGGTTTCCGGCCCTTTGGTATCCAGCGTGCCGATCAATAAAACTGTTGGTGTCATATAAGCCCTCGCTGAAACACCCCTTCACCCCCTCAACCCCCTCTCCCACGTAAACGGGGGAGAGGGGGCGAGCGTGGTCGCTGCTCTTTACGCGCCGTTTGCGCGCAGGTGATCAATGCAGTTTTTGACGTGGCGCGAATACATGGCGTCGCTCATCAGGTCAGAGCCGTGATCGCGGATGAATTTGAGTTCGGCTTCGGTGGCGGTGGTGCCAACATCGCTGTCTTTTTCGGCCAGCGGCGAACGGTCAAACGGCACGACAAATTCGGCGGTGAGCGGGCCAGTGTAGCCCGCAGCCTTGAGCGTTTGGATCAGCTTCGCCCAGTCAATCGCGCCTTCGCCGCAGGCACGGCGGTTGTTATCGGCCACGTGGAAATCTACCAGATGCTTGCCGGTATTCATGATCGCCTGATACATATCGGCTTCTTCAATATTGATATGGAAGGCATCCAGCGCCACGCCCACGTTGGAGCGCCCGGCATCTTCCATCAGCTTGAGCGCCTGATCGTGGCGGTTCAGGAAATTGGTTTCAAAGCGATTCAACGGCTCAAGGCCGATGCGAATGGCGGGATACTTTGCCGTGTAATCGGCAATTTCGCGCACGCCGTCCACCGCCCAACCCCATTCGGTTTCGGGGTCGGCCATGGCGACCACTTTGCCAACTTCGCTAGGCACGAGGGTGATGATGGTGCCGCCTAGCGCGCCGACCATATCCACGATTTCTTTGACGTAGCGCACGCTCATTTCGCGAAAATAGGGGTCAGCATGAATCAGGTCACGGCCAGCAATCATGATGGTGACTGCGCCGAAGCATTTTAAGTTGTGGGCATCCAACTGCGCCCTGACCGAACTGACATCGTATTTGCGCGGCTCGCCCATGATCTCGATGCCATCATAGCCCAAACGAGACAGGCGCTCGATGGTGACTTCAATCGGCTCTGGGCGCATCCAATTGTGCATACAAATATCCATGATCAAGCTCTCCTTTTTTGAAAAAAATTTAGCCAGCGATGCTGAAACTGACTTGCTTTACAATTACCAGAAACAGAGTATATTCACGATATGCAGCCTGTATACAGACAGAATACAGTATCGTGAGGATGAATGCAACAACCTGCCGACTC
>JACSRP010000141.1 GCA_014879665.1 Anaerolineae bacterium
GGCAAGGGGATGAAGGCGATTGTAAACTTTACCAAACGCTTTATTCTGCATGCAAAGGTCTAACCATGCGCCGTTTTCAGCTGCTAATCTGCCTTATCCTATCCGTACTGTGCTTCAGCATATCCGCCAGCGCGCAGGAGTTGCCGCCCGTCATCGAATACGATCTCGGTGAAACCACTATCGTGCAATCGCGCTTCCCTGAGGACAGCCGCTTTCACAACATGCCCATTCGTCTGAATGGCATCATCGCTGTTCCCGAAGACGATGCCCCGCATCCTGTGGTCATCATCTTGCATGGCTCCCATCCCGGCTGTCCGGAGAATGAATCTGGCGTAGATGTTTGGCCCTGTGCGCCAGAAGTTGAGCAGCCAAACTATCGTGGTTTCGGCTATCTTGCGGGGCAGCTTGCCGCGCAGGGCTATGTTGTGCTCTCCATCAATATCAACGCCGAAAACACGTTCGGCTTTGGTGAAGGCGATCCGGGCGAACGGGTGCTTCAACTGCTAAACCTGCATCTGAACGCGCTTGCAGAAGCGGCGGATGGCGGTCAAAACAATTTCGGCGTTGAGCTTGCCGGGCGCGCCGATCTCTGCCGTCTCGCTTATTTCGGCCATTCGCGCGGTGGTGAGTTGGCGCACCGGCTGATCAATGATTCCGATTGGCAGTTGGAATATACGGCATCGTGCGAAACTGGCGAGCGTGGCGATGGCCTGCTTTTAATCGCGCCGATGGTGCTGTTCATCATGCCTGAAAGCTCATCGGCGCCCATGAGCATTATTTTGCCTGCCTGCGATGGCGATGTCATCACGCAGGATGGGCAAACGTTCTATGAAACCGCCCGTCTTGAGTCCGATCAGCAGGCGTGGGCTTCTTCCGTCTGGCTGGAACAGGCCAATCATAATTACTTTAATCACATCTTATCGTCTGATCTGTTCAGTCAGGCGCATCGAATCGAGTGTGAAACCACCTTGCAGCCAGAACAGCAGCGCGATTTCCTCGTGAATTACGCCCTCGATTTTCTGACCACTATTTTTTCAGAAGACTCGCAGGCTATCGCTGATGCAGCATCGCGTATGGGCATGGATATATCATCGCCAGCGGTTGACTCGCTTTACGGTTTGCCCGCCCGCGTCGCTATGATGGCCGCCCGTGCTAACCGCCAGCCGCTGCTCATTCCCATCACCGAAGCCGGCTTGTATACCAACCTGCTTGATGGCCCGATCACCCGCGAAGGCTTGGCCGTCGCCTTCTGCGATCAGGGCTTTTTCACGCCGCAAGAGCGGCCGGATATGCAGGCCTGCCGCCGGATTAATCTGGTGATTCCCGGTAATCCGGCATTGATTCTCGCCTCTTGGCAGCAGTCTGGCGCTGCGCTGCGTTTCGATCTGCCTGATGGCCGAGACTTGAGCGCCTATAGCGTCGTCAGTTTGCGCGCCGCCCTCGATCCACTATCTGAATTGAATCCGCCCGGCGCTTCACAATCATTCAGCATCCAGTTGACCGATGCTTTGGGGAATACCGCCACCGTACCCACGCGCTCCGATGAACCTGCGCTGGTATTTCCGCCCGGCGAAGCGCAGGACGATGTCTTTTTTGGTGATTTATTCACCGGACGTGTGCCGCTGACGACTATTCGCCTATCTTTGAGCGCGTTTTCAGGGATAGATTTGACTGATATTCGTGAGATCACGCTGCTTTTCGACCAGGCCGGCAGCGGCGCGCTCTTTATCGCTGATCTCGAATTTGTGCGCTAAATACCGGATCCGCAGTGATGGCTTTTGTCCCCCTTGCCCCGATGGAGCACGGGCAAGGGGGATGAGAATCTATGCGAAGCAGGGGCGGGGGTCAAAAACAGGACTTCAATAAACACGCTTTAACGATCAACTGATTCAAACTTTTCACTCATCACTTCTTTTACCGGCCTTTCTTTACCCCTTCACGCCCGACAGCGAGATTCCGCGCACGAAATAGCGCTGTGCGAAGATGTACACCAGCAGTACCGGCAGCATCACGATCACCGATGCCGCCATCATCAACGGCCAGTTGGTTTGCCGGAAGGCAGAGGTAGAAGAATTGAAATACGCCAGTCCTAATTCTAACGTTCGCATCTCTGGCGTTCGGGCAATCAGCAGCGGCCACAGCAGGTCTGTCCACGTGCCCATGAAGGCGAAAACCGCTAGTGTCGCCAGCGCCGGCCCGTTCAACGGCAGGAAAATACGCCAGTAAATTCTAAATTCGCTGGCACCGTCAATCCGCGCCGCCTCTTGATAATCGCGCGGCACGCCCATAAACGCCTGTCTCAGCAGGAAAATGCCGAACACGCTGGAGATCGCCGGGACAATTAACCCTGTATAGGTGTTAATCCAGCCTAGCCCGAACACGATCAGAAATAGGGGTATCAATGTCACTTGATACGGCACCATCATCGTCGCCAGAAAGATCACGAACAGCGTATCCCGCCCGATAAAATGCAGGCGCGCAAATCCGTAAGCTGCCAGCGAAGTGATGATCAACTGCCCGACCACGGTTAAGGCGGTAACAATCAGCGTATTGATGAAGTAGCGCCCAAACGGCACCAGCGTGAATAACATTTCGTAATTACGAAAGTCTATTTCCGTCGGCAAAAGCTGCGGTGGGTAGGCAAAGGCCGAATTGGGCTGCTTGAGCGAGGTTGTCACCATCCAGATGAAAGGGATAACCATCGTCAGCGCAACCAGAATCAATACCAGATAGCCAAGGATTTTAGTGATGATCTGCAAGGGTGTATCTTTACGAGAATTCACAGGCTTGATCCCTAAAAAAGACTGCCTTCGCCCTGATGCCGCCGGTACCATACCTGAATCAGCGTCGCAGCAAAGATCACGGCAAACAAAACCCACGCCTGCGACGCGGCATAGCCCATATCGTAGGCTTCAAATGCGCGTGTGTAGATGTGATAAACCACAACATCTGTCGAGCCGCGCGGCCCGCCGCCAGTGATCACGTAAATGGGCGAGAACACCTGAAATGAGCCGATTACCCCGGTGATGGCGAGAAAAAACGTCGTTGGCGCCAGCAGCGGAAGCGTAATCCGGAAAAATGACTGCCGTCTATTTGCGCCGTCTATTTGCGCTGCTTCGTGCAGTTCTACGGGGATGCCCTGAAGCCCCGCCAGCCAGATCACCATTTGGAAGCCGACGCTTTTCCAGATGGCGATAATCACAATCGCAATCATCGCCGTGGATGGATCGCCGAGCCAGTTCACCGACGGCAGCCCCAGTTCTTGCAGCACGTAGTTCAAAATGCCAACTTGCGGATCGAGCAGGGTAATCCAAATGATAGATACTGCCACCCATGACGAAATCACCGGCATGAAGAACAGGGTGCGGAATAAATAAATGCCCTTCAGTTTCTGATTCATCACCAGCGCAATCAGCAAACTGACGATCATGCTGCCCGGAACATACAGCAGCGTATAGTAGGCCGTATTTCGCATGGCATCCCAGAAGCGCCGGTCGCCAAGCAAAAATTGATAGTTTTCTAAGCCGATGAATAGCGCATTTTGCGGGTTTGGACCGCGCCAATTGGTGAAGGAAAGGTATAAGCTAAAAATCAGCGGAATCAATAAGAAGATCAATAAATGCGTAAACGCCGGAAGGATGAACAGGTAGCCAACTTTTTCGTTTGAGCGGCTCCAGAATCGCTGCCAGAGGTTTTTTTCTTTGAATTGATGGGGCGGCGTGGCGGTAATATTTCCGCTGTATTCCATTCCGGCTTCTTCCTTGAAAAGGGCCGCCCATAGCGAACGGCCCCATACTTAAGCTGCCTTACTACTGACGTGAAAGTTCCCGGTTAATTTCTTCAACTGCGAGATTAACTTCTTCGGTCACGTCTGCGCCTGCGAGGATGTTTTCCATCATCAGGTCAAGGCGTGGCTCAACAATTGCGAAGAAGCTGAAGCGGGTATTCGGGTCAGGGCGGGCATCATCTGCTTCGCTCACGAATACAGCCTGAACTTCCGGCCACTGGGACACTTCAGCCGCCTGATCTGCCACTGCCTGATTTGCCGAAATCTCTAGGCCGGTGAGGGCTTTTGAGTCCTGGAAGACCGGGCTGGTCGCAAAGTCTATGAAGCTGCAAGCTGCTGCCAGTTTTGCCGGGTCATCGGCCAGCGCCGAGTTGATCACCCAGCCATCTTCAAAAGCGATGGTGGCATCGTTCACGCCAACCGGGTAGCCAACCACTGCTACGCGGCCCGGATCGTAGTTTTCTTGATTTTGCAGGCCAACCATTTCCCATTGGCCGCGTGGGTACATGGCTACCTGACCATCAAGGAAAACGGACGGGAACGAGCGTTCCTGAATCATCTGATCCAGTGCGTTCGGCGGTGGGGCAACGTGATTTTCCAGCACCAGATCGCGCAGGAAAGTGATCGCTTCGATGGTTTCCGGCGAATTCAGATAGCCATCAACCGTCGTGCCGTCTTCTGAAATGATATCGCCGCCGAATGCCCACACCCACGCCAGATTTTCGAGGATGAAGAATTTGCGCACGCGAACGCCGTACTGCTCAATGGATTCAGGGTCAAAATCTGGATCCATCGCGTTGCGCCCCTGCGAGTCGATGGTCAGCATCTGGGTGGTGTGCAGGAAATCCTCAACTGTCCAGTCTGAGGTTGGCACTTCCACGCCTGCGTTCGCAAAGACTTCCGGGTTGTAATAAAACACCATCGGCGTGAAGCCGTTGGGTACGCCGTAAACCGGGCCTTCAGGGCCTTCAGGCTGGTGAATGGCGAGGATGCTGGGGATGAAGCGATCCATCGTCAGGGTGGGGGTAATGTCCAGACATTGGCGCACATCGAGGATATAGCCGCCCTCAATTAATTCTGGTAGCAGCGCCTGCCCCGCCCGCCAAACATCCGGCGCGGTGCCTGCTGCAAGGTCTATCATGATCTGAGTTTCAAATTCGGGCGGTTGTTCAACCACGTTAATCGTGACGTTGGAATTAGCTTCCTCAAAACTGCTGACCAGTGCCTGATAGGCCAGATCGAGGGGAGTGCCAATTTCTTCCGGGGGAACGGTGACGCCAACCACGGTCAGGGTGGTCGCGTCCTGTGCAAATACACCCAACGGCACCAGCGCCAGTGAAGAGATGAGAGCCGCTTTCAACAAGTGCTTTATTTGGAACATGTTTATCTCCCTTTATGTGAAAAATCTTTGTCACATACACTCATGATCAGATCATCGCACGGCGAAAAATCTATTCTTCTGGGGAGGCGCGGCAGTCAACCCCCCGATTCTGATCTGAGGTCTAGCATAAGCATAATCTACCTGGAATAGTCGGCGCTATAATTTTGGGCAAAATGTATAAACCAATAGCTAGGTTGTATATACAAAGGGGGTCAGGTATCGCGTATTTCGGTGTCTAAGATGCCCTGATTTTGCAGCCATACGTTCAAGCTGTAGGTGTTGATAAGGGCGAACAGAACCGGCGTGATGAACAGCATCGGCGCGATCACAATCACCGAAGGGATCGCCATCAAGACGGTGAGCGCGAGGTAACCCGTAAAATAGGGGAGATCGCTCATGATGGTAAAGGCGCTGTTGCGGAGTGCCTGAAAAGGGGAAGGCCGCGTTTGCAGCAGTAGGAAAGGCCAGAAGAAAAACTGAACCCAGACGAAGCAGCCGGTGGCTACGGCCAGCATCGCCAGCGGAATTTCGTTCGGGTAAACCAGCCTGCCCAACAAAAATAGCCCGCCTAAAATCAGCAAATTTGCGAGCGCGATCAGCCAGCTCAAGACGAACCAGCGCCGCATCGAGACAAAAAATTGACCTGTGGTGGGCGGCTGATTTTGAAAGGCACGCTGCGCTGACTCGAACAGGGCTGCGGTTGCCGGGGGCAGCAAAATCACCGTTAAACTGGCGATCACCCACAGCAAATTGATGCCGACGAAGCCCATCAGCCAGTCGCCAAGATCGATCACGATGAGCTGTACTGGCCGAAGCCGCCATAAATGAGGCGGCAGTTTGAAGCGGGGAGAATGGTCGTTTTTTCGGAACATATGCTCATTCACCTGCGTACTGTGGCTGGTGGGGATAGTCTGTATTTTGCCCGCTATTCGACGCGAACCGTCCCCAATGGGTGCTGATTATCTACACTATTCGGGACTGGCATCCGTTCTCCCGTGTGCCAGTTATAAACCACGAGCATCAGGGCATAGTTTCCGGGCGCGAGGCTGTCAACCTCAATTCGCGCAAGCTGGCAAGCATACGGGCTGATGGGCAGACCGGCATCAAATTGGGCGGCCAGCGCACCATTTTCATCGAGCAGATGCAGCCCGAACGAGTAGGTTTCCGGTGGAATATCGCCCCCAGACCAGACTATCGGTATCAGCAGCGAACGATCCGCCACCGCTGGCAAAGGCTCAAGCAAGGCCGCGCCAACGGAGTCGCCAAAGCGATAAGTCATGTCAGCCGGGGCTGGCGCATCAGGGACGCGGGTATATAAACGCAGCGAAATTTCTGCTGTATCAGCCACCGTCCCGCAGAGCACGAACTGCCTGCCCAGTTCACTTTCAAATAGTTCCCGGCGTTCGGGGATCTGGGTGGGGTCAAAGGCGAACCACACCCGATTTGTGCCGTCAATGTAGCGATGTTCCAGCGCGAGGTAATCTTCATCGCTCATATCGGGCAGCGATTCCATGATCTCTACCGCAGCGGGGGAGTCGTGAAAGTAGTAATCGGCCAGTGGATCGTGCATCCAGCGCCAGACAATATCGCGCAAATGCATCACTGCCAGATCGCCAGCCTGTGCGTGAGGCTCAACCGCCTCCTGCAACTGCTGCCAGGGCATGTGCCAGAAGGCGCCGCCGTTCATATTCAGGCGGTATTGATCGTTAAAATTGAGCCAGAGTCCACCGGCGATACTGGCGAAGATCAAGGCGGTGATCGCCGCGCGCCCGCGTCCCAGGCGGACGATGCCGATGCCTGCCGAAGCTGCCAGCAGCGGCCACAGGCCGATCATGTAGCGAATATGAATGAGCAGTTGTAGGCGTATATCTACGATTAAAGTGATGACGAGGGCGGTGATCAGGACGAATCCAGCATACAGGGCCGCTTTGCCCCGTCCGTTGAAGGCGAAAAATAGCAAGACTGCGAACAGGGCGATGCTGCCGCTGCTAAATTCGAGCGCAAGTTTTTCGATGGCCTGCGGTGCGTCAAGATGTGAGACGGTGGTCACACTTTGCTGCCAACCGTAAGCTGCGCTCAAACCGGCGGCTGCGCTGATTGCAAAAGGCAAAAAAGCGATGCCGGAAGCGATGGCGATCCCGGTCACTTCCCGCCAGCGCCGATCTTTAGGCGAGAACAGCAGGTGATAGAGGCCGACTGCCAGAAAGATGAAGATGCCGAAATAGTGGACGTAGAACAACCCGACGCCGCCGATAAACAGCGCAGTTTTCGGCCAGACGCCCGGTTTGGCACTGGCTCGCGCCGCCCGCCAGTAAGCCCATAAAGCCAGAACGGTGACGAAAGTATACAGGGTGTAGCCGCGCAGTTCGTGCAGGTAATAGCTGTAGAAAGCGCCAGCCCCAAGGATGGCCGCGCCGGCAAAACCAACAGCCGCGTTTCCGGTCAGGTCTTTGCCCAACCGGTAGGTCATCGCCACCGTGAGCAGGCCGAAAAATAGAGAAAAGGCGCGCGCCGCAAAGGGCGACCAGCCTAAGGCTGCGCCCCAGGTGGCTAAGGCGAAATGATAGCCCGGCGGCCAATAGGGTTCGCTGGCTGCCGCTGCCCATATCTGGCTGAAATTCATCGGTTGACCGGGAAGCCCGCCCACGAAGCGCAGGGTGAACACTTCGTCATACCAGAGTGATTCGGTATTGAGATGGCGCGCCCCTAGCCAGCAGACCAGCAGCAGCAGCGGGATCATCCAGACGCGCCAATTTGAGAGTCGCCATGAGGAAGTATTCATGGCTCAATCTTATAGATCAACATCCGTGATTGCCAGAGGACACAGGGCAAAGTGGTTGGATTGCTTCAGGGCGCAGCACACTGCGTCATTACCTGCCGATCTGGAAGGCCATACTGCTGCCCGGCGGGATGATTGCCGCCTGACCATGCACGCTCACCGGTAAAGCTTTGCTACTGCGATTGTTGATTTTCACTTCAGAGGCAGTCATTTCGATAAACGCGCGCTGGCCTTTCCAGATCACCGGGAACGCCAGTCGTTTCCACTGCGCCGGCAAAGTGGGCGAAAGCGTCAGCGTTTCGGCGTACATTGCACTGTGCAGCCCACCAAAGCCGAAAACTGCGATCTGCCAGAGCATGCCATTGGCAGCGATATGCAGCCCTTCTTCCGCGCCGCCGTGCAGGTCAATGCCATAGCTGCGTTTCCAGAACGACCATGCCTCACCGGTCATTCCTAACCGCAGCGCGACCAGCGCATGAACGCCCGGCGAAAGCGAGGAGTCATGGGTGGTATAGGGCAGATAGTAATCCCAGGCCAGCGCAACTTCGGAATCGCTAAATTCGTGAGGGAACAGCGCCATCAGCAGCAGCACGTCGGCCTGTTTCAAGCATTTGCTGCGGTACAGGCGTTCCTGCGAAACCTGCGCGGCAAATGGCTTGTCCCAGTCTTTCCAGAGCGCGCCGATGTCTATATCGGCCAGCGCCTCAAATTCTTCACATTGCAGCACCAGTCCGTCGCTTCGCTTGAGGATTGGCAGCGCCTGAGCGACACCCGCACATTTGGCCCCGAAGATCGGGTCATCGGCCAGCGCGGCGGCGGCTTCCAGCGCCAGCGAAACTAAGCGATTGGTATAGGCGTTGTTATTGGTGATTGGGGCGTATTCGTCTGGCCCCATCACGCCTAGCAGCCCCGGCGCGTCTATGCCGTCGCGCCAGTCCACCCGTTCCAACCAGTATTCAGCAGTTTTTAGGAAGACTTCGCGCGCGTGAGTTTGTAAATATTCCGGGTTGTTCATCGCCCGCGCATAGTGGATCATGCCGTAAACCACATCGGCGGTGACATGCACTTCGTGATCGCGATACTGCCAATTCGGGCATTGATCTATCCCGTCTGTATCGCCTTCCCACGGGTAGCGCGCGCCGCTGTAGCCGTATTCTGCCGCGTTGAATTCTGCGCCTTTGAGCGTGTTGATGCGGAAATCGGTCAGCATTTGCCCGCGTTCCGGGTCGGTATAGAGGAAGAATGGCAGCAGATACATTTCGGTATCCCAGAAATACAGCCCGCGATAGGCATCCCCGGCATAGGCTTTGGGATCGATGGCAAAGCGGCTGTCGTTCGGGTGAGCGCGCATCAAATGGTACAGCGCCAGCCGCAGCGCCAATTGTGATTCGCCGTCGCCTTCTACGCTCACATCGGCATTTTCCCAGCGTTCGCGCCATACGCCAGCGTGTTCCTGAAACAGCGCCGCATAGTCTAAATCCAGCGAAAGCAGCGCGACTAAGGGCGGCGTTTCGGGGTCTATGCTGGTGGTCATCGCGGTGCGCTTTTCAATCGTGATTGGCGTGTTGGCGGTGAGGTGAACCGTCGTGGTCAGGTCGGCACGCCGTTCTGAGGCTTCATAATTCCATGATGCGCCTTCCAGCAGCAGGCAGGCTCGCTGGCTGACGACATCGCCGGCATCTAAAGTGACGATGCAGTTGATCTGGTTAAGGGCTTCACGCTGAAAGAGGGACGCCGTGAAATGGTCATAGCCGCTGGTGCGCACATCGGTATCAATGCCCGCGCGAAGGTCACAGTCAACGTCTTGATCGCTCATCAACGTCAGCCGCTGCACGCATAAATGAGGCCTGGCCGCGCTGATGAAACGCTCATAGCGTACCTGTATTTCTGCGCCCTGTTTCGTTTGCCAGTTGAATGAACGGGTGAGGGCGGCAGTTTTGAAATGTAATATTCGCCGGTAGTTTTCGATTCGCCCCTGCTGCATGTCCAGCTTCTCGCCGGCGATAGAAGGAGTCAGGCTCAAGAATGAGGGTAAATTTGCCAGTTCTTTGCCCATCAGCGGGTGCAGGCCATAGATTCCCGGCACAAACACGCCCCATTTGACCGGCATATAGGGGAAGGCTTCGGCGGTCACATTGGCGGGACGGCGCATATAGCTGAGGTTTTGCGGCGCGTTTGCTAGATGTTCTTCCAGCGAGCCGCGAACGTGCATATAACCGCTGCCCAGCGTGAATAATCCCTCATTGGCTCTGGCTTTTTCGAGGTTAAATTCAGCTTCGCCCAGTGACCAGTTTTCGCTCATTCGTTGATTCCTCTAGTGGATAGATTTTGTATAAGTCGTATTTTAGTCTATTGGGCGCGCGGCGTCTGCCATCTGCCTGTGCCGCCGCAGGCTCGAAGCCTACGGCTAGAGACGACAGCCTAAAGGCAGCCCTAGGACGGATGGATTTAGCCCGATGAGATAGCCTTTTCCGGCTATGCGCCTCTATAAGTTGGCTGGATCAGCCCCTTGAGCAGCGCGCCTAGCAGCCATTGACCGGCGATATTGGCCTCAAAACTTTGCACCTGATCACCAGCGCCGCCGCTAAAATGCAGCGTGGAGGCGAATAATTTGCCGGCGCCGATGCTGATTTCGACTAGATATTCGCTCAGATGGAATAGGCGCGCGTCCAGACGGGTGATGATTGGCGTGATCGCATCAGCGCCGAATTTATCGCGCAGGCTGGCGGTATCTAAGGCGTAATCGGTGGCTAAGTTGTAAAACTGCAAATCGGCATACCCTTCGTGAGGGAAGGCGGACAGCGCCGGGTGTGAATACAGCAGCTTGATGGACTCTCGCCAGAAGGGAAGCGGACGTGCTGGCAGCGAACCTTCGCCGGATTGCAGGAGCACTGCTTTGCCGCCAGCGCGAATGAAGGCTTCAATTTCGCCGGTGAGCAGAGCGGTGATGAGGACTTGAGAGGCGGCGAGATCGGAAAGGCTGGCGATTCGCGCCGCTGGAATACCGGTCAGCTGCCCGACTGGATCGTAAATCACAGCATTTTCGAGGCTGGTGGGTGGGTACAGCCAATGCGTCCAGACATTACGCAGCAGGTGGGCGGCGGTATCCAGTTCAACCGTAAGTTCGCAGATTTCAGGTGTTTTCAGTTGAGGCATGGCGATCTCGAACGCGCCTAATTCATGCAGTTGGGCGGCGTTCAGCGTCTGGTGGAAGGGCATAACGCCTTCAGCAATGATGCTGTTATCGGTTTTTCGGCGGAATGCCCAGCGCAGATCACCGGCATTAACCGGCTTTTCGCCTGTGGCTAGCACAAAGCGGAAATTTGAGGCACTTCCGGAAAGATGGTTGAATTTATCGTTCGGTGCGGGGCGGTCTCCGCCATGCTGCCAGACGCGCGCACGCCCCTGTTCGAGCAGCAGCACCGCATCGTTGTTGAACTGTTTGAAGCTGTCTGCGGGATATTTGCTGCGGCCTAGATCGTCAAAGATGCCACCTGAAAATATTGGCGTGTCGCGTAATCCGGTCAGCACATAGCCGCGAATATCCCGGCGGGCGCGGACGGTTTCGAGGATACGCTTGCGATAGATGAAGGACTGCTGGCGGGAAATGGCCTGCATTTGCGCATGGGTGAAGGGCAAGTTGAGCGGGTCAACCAGCAGTTCCTGATCACGATATGCCCAGCGGTGAATGCCGCCATCTTTGCCGAGAAGATTGCGCCACCACATGCGTTCGCCATTTTCGACCAGATCGGCCGGATTGCGGTAGTCGTCGCTGTCGCAAAATTCGCCAAAAATCCAGGGGCGCGGCGGCCGCCAATCGCGCCGGAAGTGATCGCAAAGCGGGGTGAAATAGTGGAGATCGCAGTAAAAATGATAGTCGTTGAAATCGGCATAGTCGCCAGTTAAGCCGCCGTAGGCTTCGCCGCTGCCGCTGTTATCGCAGACGATGACCCCGGTGGTGGCACCACGGGTGAGGCCATCCAGCGATTCGAGCAGGGCGGCATCGGCCATTTCCGCGCTCAACTCACAACCGAGGCTGTAGATGATGACCGAGGGATGATGATGCACCTGACCGAGAACAGCGGCATATTCTTGCGCTGCCTGCTCGCGCAGATGATCGCTGAGACGAGGCAGCCACATCGGCATTTCCAGCCAGAGCAGCATGCCTTCCTCATCGGCAATTTCAAACAGGCGCGGGGCGGGCACGTAGAGGCAGAGCTTGAAGAGATTGAAGCCCATTGCACGCACACGCCGGAATTCTTCGCGGATTTCGCGCTCGCTGAAATTCGGCGCCAGCGTACGCGGATTCCAGCCCCAACTGAGGATGCCGCGCAAGAAGATCGGCTCGTCGTTCAAGAGCAGTCGTTCACCCTGTGTCTCCAGCTTGCGGAAGCCGAAGGATCGGGATATTTCGCTGATCGGCTGCCCACCCTGTGAAGCGGTCAATTGTAGGCGATAAAGAGACGGCGACTCTGGCGACCATAACTGCTGATTTTCGACAGTAAGCGCCGCGAACAGGCCGCCGTTTTGAAGCGGCATCTCGACTTTTGTGGCGATTTGACCGTCGGGGGTGATGATTTCAGCCGACCAGACGATGTTAGCGGAAAGAGGATCACGGTTCGGCGGGATGACCTGCGCGCGGATGGTGACATTTCCGGTGTCAGAATTAGCAGACAGGTGAAGATCGGAGAACAGCGGTGCGCGGTGGGCGGTGATCTTTACATCCTGCCAGACGCCGCCGAAGGTGGTAGAGATATAGGGGATGAAGCCGACCAGCACGTCCCGATAGGGGAAACGATCCCCATCATCGGCGGGTTTGGTGACGCGCAGTTCAAGCGCATTGGCTTGCCCGACGCGAACGTAAGGCGTGATGTTTATGTCGAACGCCGTCCATAAGCCTTCATGCGCGCCGACCAGCGAACCGTTGAGGTATACCTCCACGAAATAGCTGACCGCGCCGAATTGCAGCAGGATTTTTGCATCAGCCCACGATGTGGGGATGTCAATGCTGCGGCGGTACACCGCGGGACCTGCCGTATCGGGGCAGCCTTCTGCTTCCCATGCTGAGGGCACGTTAATCATTCCCTGCTGGCCTGCTAGTTCAAACTGCCATGTGCCGTTCAGCGGGAGGGTTTCAGCGAGTGTGTTTTCGAGCATGTTGGAAGGTATCCAGAAAGGTGAGCGGGTACTTGATGGTGAACCTCACCCCGCTGCATTTCGTGCAGCTTCCCCTCGCCTTAGATGGCTGAGGGGATTGCGGGGTGAGGTTTGTTTACAGGCGCGGCAGGCGCAGATCAACGGACGGCAGCGGCAGATAGTGTTTATGCGGCTCGGTTTGATACCAGTAGGCGGTGGACGAGTAATCCATCGTCAGCTTGTTGGCATGACCGTGTTCGATGGTGACTTTGATGGATTTTTCAAAGAAGATCGGGTCTTCGATGTGATAGCGATAGACGCTGTTTTTGCCACGCCACGGCCAATCATCGGTGCCTTGATAGAGAATGACGCCGTGATAAGGCGCGGAATATTCGCTTTTCGGGCAAAAGGCGGTATTGAAATAGTCTTCGGTGCCGGTGCCGTTGAGTGTAGGTATCGGGTCGCCGTCAATGAAGATCATGTCGTCGCCTTCGCCGTACCAATCGTTGGCCTGACGGGAGAAGATGTCAATGTCTACATGGCAGCCAACATAATGCCCGGAGCCTTCAGCTTCGAGGATTACATAATTGTTTTCACCGGTTAGATTGGGCACTTTCCATGCCTCGCGCCGCAGATCACTGTTGCCATCCGCCCAACGCACCTTCGGATCCGCCCACCCCTGCACAGGGTTCACCCGCTGCCATTGAGCATGGAAACGGCCATAGGCACTCATGTCAGTACCGGCGGGATATTCTTCATAGTCTACATAGAAGTAAAAGTTTAACTGGGCGTCACATTCGTTGACGATTTCGAGGCGCGCGCCTTCGCCAAAGGGCATTGGGAACCAGCAGTTGAAGCCGCGCCCATCCTGGGGACTCATTTGCAGCGGCAGCGAGACGAAATCTTTGGACATGCCGTGCCCCATGCCGAAAAAGTCACCAATGGGCACCTCGATGCTAGGCTCACTTTCGCCATCCCAGAACATACGCAGCACGACCTTGCGGAATACGTGTTTGGCATCGCAGAACATCGTACACCAGATATGTTTGATGCTGCCTGGGCCTTCTATCCGGGCGATGGCGCGGGTTTCGCCAGGGGCAAATTCCCACCAATCGCTGTTGCCGCCTGTTTGGTCGTAGCTGGAGAGGCGGCGGCGCTTCACGCCGGGGCGCAGCAGCGCCAGACTTGCAAGTGTGCTATTGCCAATAATCATATTATTTCATCCCTGATTCCTTAAATACCGACTATAAAACCGTTTCGGGGCGATCAAGCCTGTGACCCACCCTAAGCTAGTGGGCCTGAAACAAAACATGCTTTAACCCTACGGAAAAGGTGATTCGAAGGGATAGTCTACATGGGAATGTTGTTCGCTCAAATTCTTATCCGGAACGCGGGCGCTAATATTCATGATGGGCGTGTTTTTGCTGCATTTTGACCGGTGTATTTTCGATCATCCATGCTTCCATGCGAACGCGGATTTCTTCCAATGTTTCGGGATAGTTGTAGGTTTTCAGCAAGACGGGCGTCCATTTTTGACCCCAGCGGACATGGAAATTTTCATCGCTCCAATCGTAACTGACGGCGGCGGCGGAAATTTCGTCTTGCAGCGCCTCCCAATGTTCGCGGTTGGTGGTCTTTTCGGGCATGCCGTTGGGTTCGAGGACGGTGGTGAGCAGGGCATACTGTTCAACGGCGGGGAGAGTCATCATCACATTGTAGATTTGCACAACCTGCGGCACGTCTGCTACGTTCAGCCCAAGCTGCTGTATTCGAATTTGCCCTAGTTGGCTGTGGCGCAGCTCATCCCAGAGGTGGCGAGCGACATTATGCTGGTATTCCCACGACATTTCCGGCGTCATCCAGAGAATGGAGCCGAGCGTTTCGGCGGCGGTCATCTCGTTGGTGTAGTGTTTGAAGCGCCAGAGGCGGTAGCCTTCAGGGTCGGTTTTGCGGTCGGGCTGAATGTCTTCTTCAGGTTTGAAGATCGGCCAATCGGGCATGCGCTGACATTGCATCCACGGCAGCAAAAGCGGGTGACCTTCGAGACGGTCTGGCGGGCTGCTCTTTGCGCCGACGCCGTTGATGCCGCCGTCGGATGCCAGCAAACCAGCGACGTAATCGCGCCAGATTTCCCAATCGGGATAGCGATCTATGATGGTTGGGAGGAAGGCTTCCGCCCATGCGACCTGCTGTTCGAGGGCGGGGATCACCTGTTCGGTTAATTTCACGGTGGGATTATCGAAATTGCTCCACGTGACTTCGGGGTGAATGCGTAAGGCTTCCAGCAGCAGCTTTTTGATGACGAGATAGACGGTGGCGATGACTTCGGCGGTATTGGCGGATTTATCGAGCGCGGCGGCGACAATGGGGAGCGCCGGGCTGATATTACGCTCAGGCTGGTGGCAGCGCAGCTCACGCAAGCGGTTGTAAATGACATCAACGGCATCAGCGCTTTCCCAGACATGCAACCCGATCTCATTTTTGGCGTCCCATTCGGGCACGCCGGGCAGCCAACCGGCCAGCGCGCGCATGGCGGCGCGTTCAAAGAAGGCGTAACGCTTCAAAAACTCAACATTTTGTTCAATGGTGATGTGTTTTAGCCCGCTCATGTTCGCTCCGTTCATGATTAGCTTGAACTGTTTTTTGACCCGGCGGATGGGGCGTGCCGCACCCCTATTCTAGAATGCCGGAAATTGAGTCTGATAAGCGTATGTAATCCCTGCGGGTCAAAACAGCTTCGATAGTTTTGAAGCGATTATGCTGTAGACGTAAGCCTTTTGATTGCTGGAAGTATACCATTGGCTATAATTGTCTAGACATTTTATGGAAATATATAGTCAACTTTTTAGGCTGTCAATATTCGGAGGCAAACCGTGAACTTGCGTGAAAATAAACGCTACCGGGCGACGCTGGTCAGCCATACTCACTGGGATCGCGCATGGTACTGCACCTTTCAAGAATATCGCATTCGATTAGTCCATTTGATAGATCGCTTGTTTGAAATTTTAGAAGATGACCCCGAATATTCGGTTTATATGCTCGATGGGCAGATGAGCATTTTAGATGATTATTTAGAAGCGCGCCCCTCAAAAGCGGGATTATTACAGGAATACTGCCGGGTTGGGCGGATACAGGTTGGCCCGTGGTTTGTGCTGGCCGATGAATTTCTGGTCAGCCCGGAGTCGCTGATTCGCAATCTGCAAATGGGGCGGCGCGCTGGCATTCCGTATGGCGGCGTAATGCAGATCGGCTATGTGCCGGATGGCTTCGGGCATATCGCGCAGCTGCCGCAAATTTTACGGGGCTTCGGCATTGATAATGCGTTTTTCTGGCGGGGGGTGGGTGTTGAGGGCGACCGGATAGGCACGGAATTTGTTTGGAACGCGCCAAATGGCGATGGGGTGACCACGATATTGATGCCGTGGGGCTATCACAATATCTCGAATCTGGGGTTTGCGATTCACTGGGGCGATACCTCGCAGATGGCCTTTGATCCGGCGCTGGCGCAAGCGCAGATTGCGCGAGTAATTGAGCGACTGGAACCGATGGCGAACACGGATGCGCTGCTGCTGATGAATGGCATCGATCATGCGGAGCCGGAGCCGCGCATTCCTGAGGTGATCAAGGCGGCGAATGAACGACTTGAGGATGTGGAGGTTCGGCAGGGGATGCTGCTGGATCATCTGGGGAATGTGCGCGCGTCTGGAAAGATGCTGCCGGAATTTGAAGGCGAGTTTCGCTGGGGGCGCTATTCGGAAATTTTGCAGGGCGTGTATTCGACGCGGATACACCTGAAGCAGCAGAATCACGCGGCGGAAGTACGGATGGAACGCTACGTTGAGCCGCTGACCGCGCTGGCATGGCTTTCAGGGGCGAAGGTGCCAGAGGGGACGCCCGATCTGGCTGCGCTGGCATGGCGATGGGTGCTGCTGAACCACCCGCATGATGATATGTATGGCTGTGGGATTGATGAAGTGCATGAGGAAATGGTCTATCGCTTCAGCCAGACGCGGCAGATTGGTGAGGCGCTGATCCGCGACAGCCTGCGACAGCTTGCGCGGCAGATTGACATGACCGGACAAACGGGGATGCCGCTGGTGATTTACAATCCGTCAGGGCAGGCGCGGCGAGAAGTGGTTGAAGCGGCGGTTGATTTTGAGTTTGACGACCTGATGGCGGACGGCTTTCAGGTGGTTAACGCGGCGGGTGAGATGGTGCCGCATCAGACGGTAAGCGATGAGCTGCTATTCTGGATGGAGGTATTGAAGCCGAATCGTAAGCGGAGAATCAGGCTGCTGCTGCCAGCGGATGTGCCGGCGTGTGGGTATACCACGCTGTATGTGCAGCCGAAACAAGCAGATACGGGGTTTGTAAGTGAACTAAGGATATACGAACGCGGGGCGGAAAACGCACTGCTGGCATTCGTAATTACTGAAGATGGCAGCCTGACGGTGACGGATAAGGCGACAGGCCAGCAGTATTCGCAGCTAAATCAGTTTTACGACAGCGAGGATATTGGCGATGCTTACAGCCACTGCCCATTTCCTGAGAGCCAACCGGTGACGACAGCCGGGCAAAGGCCGATGGTGACTCTGCTGGAAAACGGGCCGCTGCGGGTGATGTTCGCGATTGAATATAACTTCTCGATTCCGAAGGGGCTGAGCGCCGATCGGGGGCGGCGGAGCGAGGAAACAGCGCTGATGCCGCTAACAGTTGAGGTGTCGCTGGCGGCGGGACAGGCATATCTGGCGATCGAGACGCGGCTGCGTAATGAGGCGGAAGATCACAAGCTGACGGCGCGTTTTCGAACAGGGCTGCGGGTGGAATCGGCGTATGTAGACGAGTCATTTATGGTGGCCGAACGCAAACTGGCGCTGCCGCCTTCGGAAGGATGGGTTGAAGACCCCACGCCGCTGATGCACCAGCGAACGTTCACCGATTTGAGCGATGATTTACGGGGGCTGGCGATATTGAATCGCGGGCTGCCTTCGGTGGAGGTAAGCGAGGACGGGGTGATCGCGCTGACGCTGCTGCGGGCGGTGGGCTGGCTTTCGCGGGATGATTTATGGATACGGCGGATTGCGGCGGGACCGCTGGTACCAACCCCGGAAGCGCAGTGTAAAGGCGATTACACGTTTGAGTATGCGATCTTTCCACACAGCGGCGACTGGCAGCAGGTGGTTCAGGTAGCACATCACTATAACGCGCCGCTTTTGGGTGCGCGCGGGGATACGCATCCCGGCCTTGAGCTGCGGGAGATGAACATTACTCGTGATGATCCGGCGCTGGTGATGCCGATTCCGTGGCCGCGCGGCGGGAAACTGCCAGACAGCTATTCGTTTGTGGCGGTTGAGCCGCCGGAACTGGCTTTGAGCGCGGTCTACCGGAGCGGGGATTGTTTGATTGTGCGGGTGTATAACGTGACGCGAGAGGCGATTCCGCAGGCCAGCATTCGGTTCGGCGTGCCGGTGGCTTTGGCGGCGCGAGTGAATATGGCGGAAGAAGTGATCGCGGAGATGACGGTGACGGGTGGGGATCATGTGGTTTTCGATGTGGGGCCGGCGGAGGTGGTGACGTTGAAGATAGTTAAAGGTTAAAAGGAAGAGGGGGAATGAGGTGATGAGGGGCGTGAAAGGGCGCAGCACGCTGCGCCCCTACCGTGGCTGAGGGATAACCGTTATTCGTTGATTATGTTCCGGACGTTTTCATCGAAGATATTGTTTTCGACCTTGACGTCGGGTTTATTGACCAGATGCAGGGCAGTTTCGAGGCTGCCACTGAAGGTATTGTCTTCAACCCGGCAGGCGTCTACACGCTTGAAGAAGGCGCCGGTGCGATTGGCCTTGAACACATTGCCGGTTACGTGGTAGTCGTGGCAGTTGGCGGCGGTGGTTTCGTCACCGGTGTAGCCTGCAAGGCCGATATCGTTGTGTTCGATCAGGTTATTATCGAGGGTCATGTGATGGCTGACTTCATGCCCCGGCCAGTAGGGTACGACTGCGCCGCCGCGGGTCCATAGGCGCACGCCGTCGCCATTGTGGGTGATGTGGTTGTTACGTATGGTGAAGTCAAAGGCGTGTTCAGCGGCGATGCCGGCTTTGCGATTGAAATTGATCTCGTTGTCTTCGAGTGTGTTTTCCCACGAGTAACCCATCCAGAAGCCATAGTTAGAATCGCTGCAATTGTTACGCCGGAAGATGTTCCCGCGTGAAAAGGTGGATTCGATGGCATTGTTCGGGCTGAGGCGGCAGTCGTTGTCTTCAAACAGGTTGTCGTTGCAGGGGGTGATGCCGCCGGGATGGGAATAGCCGGCGATGAAGATGCCATCACCGCCGCAGAGACAGCTGTTGCGCAGGAACTTGCTGCGCGATGAGCTTTGAACCAGCACGATGGCGGCGGCATCGGCTTCGACACGGATAGCGCCACTTTCGGGGCGACGGTACACGCGATTGCAGAAATCAAGCTGATTGTCTTGAATCAGGCATTCATTGGCGTTGGACAGATACACGCCCCATCCGCTGTTAAACGAGGCGTTGTTGCGTTCGACGGTGATGCCGGACGCATTGTAAAGCTGGATGCCGTTCATCTGATGCTGAAGATCGCAGTGATGGATAGTGCCGTTGGTGACGTTATTCAAGAAAATGGCGCCGCCGTAGGCTTCTTCGAGCGCCTGCCAGAGATAGAGGAAGGTATCAATACCTTCGATTTCAGAGGTGCCGCGAATGGTGAGGGCTTCGATATTTACATTCGCGCAGTTGTCTATACGCACGGCGTGATGGAAACCGCTGAGAGAGAAACCTTTGAGAGTCAGGTTTGAGTGACCGTCGTTGTGAATGCCTACGCCCTCCTGCTTCGGGCTGATGATCAGCACACCTTCACCGCTGAGGGTGAGATTATCGGCGGCGACGCGCATACCGGATGGCAAAATATAGGTACCGGGCGCGAACGTGGTATCTTCGCGGATGATCATGCCATCGGTGGGAACAATATTTGTTTGCATCTAAAACGCTCCAAAATGATTAAAATTAATGTGTTAGGGCGCTCCAATCCCATTTAACGGAAGAGGGTGCGACCGTTAGGTTAGGGTAAGGGGCAAAATGCCGCTAGCTAAAACACAGGTTAGCTGTTCACCGGTTATAGTCCTGATAAACACAGGTCTGGTTTGACATTGTGTGCGATTAGACCTTATATTAAGGTATAGATCAATTCTGCAATTTGTCCAGTAATTTGACAAAGTGGTTCATTCTATGACACTTCTCCAACGTGATGACCAATCTCCGCCGCTGCATGTTCAACTGGCGAATATTTTCAAGAATAAGATCGCCAATGATGAATGGAAGAATGGATCGTTAATTCCGACTGAAAAAGAGCTGTGCGCGCAGTTTGACGTTGCGCGAGGGACGGTGCGGCAGGCGCTGCAAACGCTGGAAGCAGACGGCTTTTTACGTCGTGAACAGGGACGGGGCACGTTCGTAACTTTTGGCAGCGCGGCGCTGCCATCGAAACCAGCACGCGAACGGGTGGCGTTCATCGTGCCGTATGTGCGCGATTCATCGGTGCTGGCGATGCTGACAGGCTTTCAGAAGGCGGCAGAGCACGAGAATTTTTCGGTGGCCTTTCATCATGTTAACAATGACGCACACCAGCAATCGAAGGTGATACATGATCTTCATCGCGAGGGGATTGCGGGAATGGCGATCTATCCGGTGGACTCGGAGGTCATCAAGCCGCTGGCGCAGTTGGTGAGTACCGGTGTGCCGATTGTATTGATTGACCGCTATCTGAAGAATATCACCACAGATTATGTGATGAGCGACCATTTTGGCGGGGCGATTGCCGGAGTGCGTTATTTACTGGATCAAGGGCATCAGCGGATTGGCTTCATCACCTGGCTTTCGCCAGCGGTGAGCATGGAGCATCGTTTTCTAGGCTACCAGCAGGTGCTGCGCGAACGGAATATCGAGCCGGAGGCGGGGTGGATTTGCCATGTGGCGGGCTACCCGACCATTGATCTTAGCCCGCTGCGCGCGTACTTATCCTCTCCGGATCGGCCAACGGCGGTTTTTGCCGCTAATGACCAGATCGCGATTGCGCTATACCGCGCGGCTGCCTCTATCGGGCTGAACGTGCCGCACGATTTATCTATCGTTGGCTTTGACAATCTGGATATTGCCGAGCAGCTTACGCCGCCGCTGACGACCATCGCGCAGTCTTTTCAAGAGATTGGCGAAAAGGCGATGGAGGTGCTGATGAAGCGAATTTCCGGAGATAACGGCCCGTATTATCAGATGACGGTATCGCCGCGCTTGATAATACGCAGTTCGGTGCAAGCGTATGGCGCGGCGCTGGAAGTGGAAAAGGCAGTTAATCAGCCGGTTTAAGCGGGGCGATGGTTACGGCATCGGTTAGCAGCATGCCTTCGGTGCAGACCAGCGCCACGCCGCCGCCGTTCAGCGGACGCTCTATATCGGTGACGGTGAAAAGCAGATTGTCATCAATCCAGCAGCGAATCTGATTTCCTTCGACCTCAATCTTCAGCGCGTATGGCTGTTCCGGATGCCACTCGAAAGCAGCTTCGGCAAGAATGATTTCGCCATCCAGCGCCTTGAGCAGGCAGACTCGATTTTCGCGGACGAGCATTAGCGCATAATAACGGCGCATGCCCTGTACCCGCGCCGCTATGCCAGCGGCTTCGATCAGGTGCGGGATGATCGTTGATGATACGCGGTAATCTTGCCAATCGCGGGCGCCTTGCATGAGCAAGCCAGTGCCTTGATCTTGAATGACGCGATAGGTTTCCGGCCAGAACTCATCAAAGTGATCCATGCCATTGACCCATGCACGCCGCCACATCTTGCCGCCGCTTTCAGGCTGCTTCAGGGTAGTGTGGGGGCTGCCATCCCACGTTAGCTCATCGAGATAGACGACGCCCTTCGCAGTTTCAGTTTGGGGGACGACGGCCAACCCGACGGCGACGATGGGTGCGCCACCGGTATCAGGAACGACCCATGTGATTTCGGCGGCGTTTCCGGCTTGCAGGATTTGCGGCTGATGATAGGCCGTCGCCAGTTGATTTTCGGCGGCGTAAGTTTGAATGAATAGGCGGCAGGACATGGCGGCGGTATTGTTCGCATCTGTTGAAAAACGCGCGCGCATCTGCTGGCCTGAATAGAGGGTGGGCGAGGCGTGAAGCGCATAACCGGGCATGTTGATAGCGTCCGGGGGGATGAAGGTGGGTGTGGAGATAGATTGTTCGGCTGCGAGATGGTCAAAGTTGATGGCAAGGCTGCGAGCGCCGCGCAGGCTGTGACCGGCGACATTTTGCAGCGAAATACCGGCGCTGGAAGCGGTGAATCCCTGCATTGAGCCGGGCATTTCGAAATGAAAGCGACTGCCGCCTTTGGGATGCAGCGGCAGTTGACCGGCAAGCGCCCTGCCGATATTGACGATGTGATAGGTTTCGGCGAGGGCATCGGTGATGGCGCGGCCACCGTCAGCCGTTGAAAGGTACAGCCGATCTGCTATCGGGCCGCGCCAATCTACGCCGTGAGTAAATGCCGCGAGTCCGTTTTTGATACCGAGCAAACAGCCGAGATTGCCGGCGTTGCAGTCAGTATCCCAACCGGAAGTATTGACGATGGTCATGGCCTTTTGAAAATCTTCAGCGCCGTAAAGCAGGCCGAGGATGATCAGGGCGTGATTGGGGATGACATGGCAGACGCCGCCGAATTTATCGTAGCCGTAGTGCGCGGCGATCTGCCGGCGGGTGTCGCGCCAATCAGGGAACTGACTGTGCCATTCGCGGACATCAGCAATCATGCGTTGGATGACGGTATTTCGGGGGATGAAGGCGAGCGCGGCATCTAATAATTGACCGGCATCACTTTCGATATAAGCCAGCGATTCCATCACGGCGATGATCTGCGCGGCGTGAACGGCGTCGCCGTCATGGCTGACGCTGGCAGCGCGGCGAGCGAGATTGGCGGCGAGTTCAGGATTGCCCGGCGCAACCATCGCCCAACCATCAATAAAAATTTGCGCGCCGATCTGCGCGGCGACAGTTTGCGTGTTGAGGGCGGCGGAGCCACTTGCGGGCGCGGGGATACCTCGTTTGAGCCGTAGATAGGCCGTGTGCTCGGTGGAATTACCAAGCCCGCCCCACCAGAGAATGGTGCGATTTTCGATCAGATAGTTGAGCCATGATTGCCCAATTTGCCGAGAGGTAATATCCCGCCTGTTCCCGTAATCGGGTAGAGCGCGGAGAAAGGTGAAAGTTCCGGCGATGTCATCATCGGTGACGATCAGCGGCTTATTGAGGCGATCATGCACGTAATAATGAATTTCGCCCAATTCGGCCATGATTCGTTCATGTGACCACTGCTCGAAGGGGCGACCCAGATAAACGCCGATCAATTTTCCGAGCACGCCAGCATAGGTGCGTTCGACGTAATTATCTGGAAGCGACATTATTTTCCTTTCTGGAAATGATCGTCACCTCTTTGCAGGTATTATGTTGTGAAGATGGCGTGCAGGGCGATACGGAAGGCCTCCATGCCCTGCGGATCGCGGCCATAATAGACGCGATTGGTCATACAGGCGATGGTGGTCTTGTGTTTGATGTTTACCCGAAGCGAGGTGCCGGTGAAGCCAGTATGCCCGAAATATCCGGCGGGGATAGCGCTGGCGTCGGGATCGGGAAGTGGATACGGCTCATCGGGGTCGGGGGTAGGGGTATACATTCTCCAGCCCAGCCCGCGCGGATCGTCCGTGCCAATGTGATGACGGGTGGCCTCTGACCAGAGCTGCTCTGAGATGCCAAGCAGCGGGCTGCGGGTGCGCCATGCTTCACCAAAGACGGCAACATCGTATGCGGCGGCAAATAAGCCTGCGTGACCGGCGATGCCGCCCAAACCGTAGGCGTTTTCGTCATGCACTTCGCCCCAACAGCGGCGCATTCGCCAGACAAAATCATATTCGGTGGGGGCAATATTGACCTGATTGAAGCCAGAATGCAGAGGATTGTAGGTTAGTGTGGCTAAGCCAAGCGGCGCGGCGAGACGTTGGTTTACGGCTGCGTTCAGCGAAAGGCCGGTTAACCGCTGCACACATTCGCCTAGCAAGATGAAGCCGAGATCGCTATAGCGGACGGCGTTACCGGGGGTATCCACAAAGGCCGACTCGCAGATAAAGGCTATCGCTTTTGCATGGCGCATTTCTGGCGAAATAGGATCGGGTTCATTTAGCAGCGGTGTCGGGCAGAGTTGATAGACCGGACGCCACGGCGCAAGCCCGGCAGTATGAGTGAGCAAATGGCGGATAGTGACCAGCGAGGGGTCAATGGTTTCGTTCTCTAGCGCCGGAGCGACGGGCATGGGTAGTTTAGTAAAAGGATTGATGCCGCCATCGAACGGTTTTGGGCCGCCCGCCGCAAATTCGGGGATGACAGCAGCAAGCGGGGTTTCTAGCGAGAGCTTCCCTTCACTAATCAACTGCAAGATCATCGTTGCAGTGAACAGCTTGGTCAGGGATGCCAGATCGAAGCGATTAGCCATCATGGCTTCATGAATCTGGGTGTAGGGGTCGATCCAGCCCCATGCGCCGATAAAAGCGGCTTTACCTTTTTTGAGGACTACCAGCGTGATGGATGGGAAGGTTGCGCCGAGATGTTTTTCGACTAACTGCTGAACCGCCATGGAGGCCACGACTTTGAGGGTGTCATTTTCGATGTTGATGGCTGGCTGCATAATCTATACCGATACCTTAATACCTTTACCGGGAATACCTGCTAGATATGAGATGGCGGATGCCTCATGCGGCGTTCCTGCCCCAAACAAGCTCACTTGGTTAGCCACCTTCTAATTTTCCTGAGTGCCAGTGAAAGAAGCGCTGGCTGCTGAGAATGCGGCGCGTAGATTACCGTGCGCCTGCGCCAGAAGCACGGCAGCTTCGCCAGCGCTCAAGCTGAAACGACCCATGAGGATGGCGGTACGCACGTCTTTATCGGCGGATTCGAGAAGCATTCCGGCGGCGGCAAGATCGGTGGGCACGATGTCAGCGACGATGCGGCGGCCACGGTCAAGCAACTTCTGGTTGGTGACGCGCAGAGCGACCATCCAGTTATCGTAGGCGCGCCCCAAGCGGATCATGACCGCGGTGCTGAGCATGTTGAGCATCATTTTCTGAGCGGTTCCGGCCTTTAGACGGGTGGAACCGGTCAAGATTTCAGGGCCGACCAGCAGCGGAATGGCGATATCAACTCGTTCAAGCAGGGCTGAGGGGGCGTTGCAGGCAACCCCGATAGTTAGGATTCCACGCTCGCGGGCGGCATCTACCGCGCCGAGGACATAGGGCGTCGTGCCGCTGGCGGCCAGCCCGACTACTGAATCGTGTTCGGTCAGGTTCAGCGCCAGCAGTTCATTCGCACCAGCACGGGCGTCGTCTTCGGCATTTTCAAGCGGGCGGATGAAAGCATCCGCGCCGCCAGCCATGATGGCGATGACGATGCCGGGTTCGATGCCGAAAGTGGGGATACACTCGGCGGCATCCAGCACGGCAAGCCGGCCACTAGTGCCCGCGCCAACGTAAATGAGCCTGCCGCCCGCTTGCATCCCTTGTGCGACGCGATCTACTGCTTGCGCGATTGCGGGGATGGCGGCTTCAACGACTTTTGCCACGCCAGCGTCTTCGGCGTTCATCAGACGGCAAATTTCTTCGGACGAACTAGTATCCAACGCTTGCGACTGGGGGTTACGATCTTCGGTCAGCATATTAGCACTATTCCGGGCTGGAAGCTTCAGGGGCGAAAAGGGTCTGGCTTAATAAGGGGTGATAGTTTTTGCCGGGCGTGATATCGCCAAGCACGGAGGCATGAGATGCTCCGGTGAGCGCGGGCAGCGCCCCATGGCGACCAAACCAGCTTTCATAGGCTAAGACAGCGAAAACCAACGCTTCTTTGTTATCGGTATCCATGCCAATATCTTCGTGCGAGCGTATTTGCGCGCCGGGCAAACGCGCACGGAGCATGGCGATGAGCGTGGGGTTATGGCCACCGCCGCCGCCGATGATCACTTCGGCGGGCATGACCGGCGCGTAGGCCTGATAGGCCTGTGCGATGCTGGTGGCGGTGAGGGCGGTGAGGGTTGCAAGGGTCGCTTCAGCAGAGAGGCCGCGGGCGTGGCCTTCGCTGACGAGGCGGAGCGCCATTTCCCGCCCGAATAATTCGCGCCCAGTGGTTTTAGGCCCCCGACGCTGGAAATAGGGATGCTCCATAAGCTGGCTAAGCCAGCTTTCATCGCAGCGCCCTTGCGCGGCCATCGCCCCGTCTAAGTCGAGCGATTTTTCGCCAGAAGTGAGTGCGCGCACGGCTTCGTCTAGCAGGGCATTACCGGGGCCGGTATCGAATGCAACTGGCAGCGCATGGGGCGTGTTCAGCGGCGGAAGTAGGGTGACGTTGGAAATGCCGCCGATATTTTGCACCGCCCGCCAATGCGTGGGGTGGCGGAGCAGCAGCCAGTCAATATAGCTGGTTAGCGGCGCGCCTTGCCCGCCGGCGGCAATATCTCTGGCGCGAAAATTACTGATGGTGGTGATGCCGGTATTTTCGGCGACGACGGCAGCTTCCCCGATTTGCAGCGAGGCGACGGCTTTGCCGTTAAGGTCAATTTCGTGCCAGACGGTTTGCCCGTGAAGGCCGATAAGATCTAGCTGTGATGGCGAAAAACCGGCTTGATCGAGCAGCGCCAGCACCGCCGCGCCAAAACGCGCGCCAAGCTCAAAATGCAGGCGAGAAAGCGCGTCAATGCGGCTGGTCGCCAGCGTTCCCTGTTCATGGATCAGGCGTTGAAAATCATGCTCAAAAGGGGTTGACTGAGCGGCCAGCATGCGAACCTGAAGCGAGGGCGGCGCGCCGCTGATTTCACAGAGCGCGGCATCAATTCCATCTGCGGAGGTGCCAGACATTAAGCCAACAACGTATAACGGACGGGTCATGGCTCATCCTCAATGGGCTGCCACGAGATGTGCGTGGCAGGTAAAGTGCTTACCTGTTCGGGTCATCCTGGATGCCGCTGGTATTGATCGCCGCGATAGGGGGATATGGCTGGTTTCGAGAGCCAGCGGCGTTTCGCCCGCAACAGCGCCGCAGCAAGTGGACTATACCACTCTGTGCCAATACAGCGCAAGCAAGAGTTTGAACGGGGAGTGGTGAAAGATGAGGGCATTACACTCGCAACCTCACCCCTCAATCCCCTCTCCGTGCATGGCTGAGGGGAAGCTAAACGCAGTGCAGCGGGGTGAGGTAAAAGATTGTATCCCTAATGTTCATCACTCTCTTTCCTCCTTCTCTCTGCCTAGGTGGGAGAAGGGGGAAAGATTAGAGGATGTTGGGGTGAAGCGGCGTTCCATGCTGCTACAGATCAGGCTCTAGGCGGGGGAACAACGCCGATGGTGAGCAAAATATTGGCGTAAACGCGCTGCTCCCCGGTGGCGATGACTAAAGCGGTGTCTGGCGAGCGGACGGTTTCATAAAAGGCAAAACGATCCAGACTGCGGATGGGGATGCTTTCGGGCAAGAGTTCTCTGAATTCACGCGCGATGGGCGGTGCGGGCGGCGATTGAGGTTCCATTATGTGGGCAGTTTCAATTGGCACAGCGGCGATTAGGACTTTCAGAACGTCGGTCGCGGTGAGTATGCCGGGGGCGAGATTGAGATAGACGATCTTCACCTTTGGCAAGGAACCGGTCACGAACGGGTAGTTGCCATCGGCGATGAGGACGCGCGAACCATGACCGGCAGAGGCTAGAACACTTAATATTTCAGGGTGAAGCAGAGTTCCGTAAAGCATGGTTTGTCTCCATAGTTGGATGCGGCATGGCGCGCCCCAACAGTTCAATATGCAGCTTTATTTTAGCGTTAATCCTACCCGCGATGCATTTGAAAGACTGCGCTATGCCTGTGTGGATGCGGAGCTTTTGCAAATACGCTCAGGAATCTTTATGAAAATGTTAAATAATGGCGGTATCATTTAACACAAATTTAATATATACTTAAAGAATCCATTGATGCTGGACAAATTTGTATCTGATAGGGGTGCTTGATGAACGGACAACGTTTCTCTTGTGCTTTTACGTATAAGGTGCTCTAGCGGCATCGCTGCGAGAAATTCCAATGTCTGAAAACCAACTGCTCTCCAATACGCCAGAGGTCGGCAAAGTTTCGACGGTGACGCTGCGCGGCCTGACTTCACAGGAAGCGGCGGAACGTTTGCGAACTTATGGGCCGAACCAGATTTCTGAGGAAAAACGCCGTTCCCCACTGCGGCGGTTTTTGGCTAAATTCGGGGGCGTGATTCCCTTCATCCTAGAAATTACGATGCTGCTGCAATTTGCGCTGGGCAAGATTGCTGGCGCGGTGATCATTCTGGTGATGCTGGTGGTGAACGCGGTGATCAGCTTCTTCTATGAGAACAAGGCCTATAACTCACTGGCGGCGCTTCAGCAGCAGCTTCGGATTAACGCGCGGGTGCTGCGAGACGATACATGGCAACTGCTTCCGGCGCGGGAACTGGTTCCGGGGGATATTATTCGCCTGAGAGCGGGGGATATTGTGCCAGCGGATGCCCATGTGATTTCCGGCCATATTGCGGTGGATCAATCGGCGATGACCGGCGAGTCTCACCTTGTGGAGATCGGCCTCAACGAGCGCGCCCATGCCACCAGTCAGGTACGGCGGGGCGAGGCGGTGGTTGAAATTGATGCCACCGGTATGCACACGGCTTACAGCAAAACTGCAAAGCTGGTTCAATCTGCGAAATCTAAGGATCACGGGGATGCTTTTGTGCATCGGATCGTGGTTTACCTGATGGGTTTCACGCTGGCGCTGGTGGCGGTGGTGGGCGTGAATGCGGCGATTGTTGGGCTTCCGTTTGCGGATACGCTGCTATTTGTATTGGCGCTGTTGATCGCGGCGATTCCGGTTTCGCTGCCAGTGACCTTCACACTGGGGACGGCGATTGGCGCGCGGATGCTGGCAGAACGCGGCGTGCTGACGACGCGACTGGCGACGATCAAAGAAGCAGCGGGGATGGATGTGCTGTGCAGCGACAAGACGGGCACCATCACGCGGAACGAATTAGCGGTGGTGGCGACGCACGAATACAACGGTTTCTCGAAAAGTAAACTACTGCGGCTGGCGGCGCTGGCATCGGATGAGGCGACGCATGATCCGATTGACCTTGCGATTCGGGATGCGGCAGAAGGCAGCAAGCCGCATTTTAATAACGCGCAGCGGCTGGAATTCACGCCATTTGACCCGGCGACCAAGCGCACAGAGGCGATGATTCACAAAAGCGAGAAGGCGAAGAAGCAAACCTATGTGGTCAAGGGGTCGCCGCATGTGATCAACGACATGGTTCCGCAGGCGGATGGACTCTATCAGATGGCGGAGGGGTTTGCAGCCAATGGGGATCGTCTGGTAGCGGTGGCTTCTGCGAAAGAAGGCAAACCGCTGAAAGTGGCAGGGCTGGTGGCGCTGCAAGATCCGCCGCGTGAAGATGCCGCTTCGGTGATTCAGAGGCTTCAGGCATTGGGGGTGCGGGTGGTCATGATCACCGGGGATGGGCTGGCGACGGCGCAGAGCATCGCGCAGCAGGTGGGCATCACTGGCGCGGCGATTACCAGCGGGGATTTCAAGGGAAATTATGAAGGCATTGCCACTGAATATGACGTGATCGCGCGGGTATACCCTGAGGATAAATTTAAGCTGGTACAGGCTTTGCAACATGCGGGGCATGTGGTGGGGATGACCGGCGACGGCATCAACGATGCTCCGGCGATCCGGCAGGCAGAGGTGGGCGTGGCGGTGGATAACGCGACGGACATTGCCAAATCGGCGGCGGGGCTGGTGCTGACCACGCCGGGATTAGCGGGACTGCTGGCGGCGGTGGAGGTTGGCCGCAGCGTATTCCAGCGCATTTTCACTTATACGCTGAATAAGATCACCAAGACTTTTCATCTGGGGTTATTTCTGAGCTTCGGATTGATTCTAACCGGCGAGTTGATCGTGCAGCCGCTGCATATTTTGCTGCTAGTGCTGGTGAACGATCTGGTTTCGATGTCGCTGACGACGGATAACGTGCGCCCATCGCGTTATCCGGATCGCTGGCGGGCGGCGCCACTGTTCGCCATCGGGCTGATCATGGCGCTGGGCTGGCTGGTTTTCAGCTTCAGCGTGTATGGATTCGGGCGGGACATTCTGCGGCTGGATGCGGCGCAGATGGAAACTTTGATGTTCCTGATGCTGGTGTGCGTGGCGCAGGCGAACGTTTATCTGGTGCGCGAGCGCCAGCATTTTTGGAAGTCACGCCCTAGCAAGTGGCTGCTGCTGGCATCGGCAGTTGGGATTGTGCTGACGATGGCGCTGGTGCTGGGCGGCGTGCTGATGACGGCGTTGGACAGCACGATTATGATGCAGATGTTCTGGATCACGATTGCCTTCATGGCGGCGCTGGATTATGTGAAAGTGGGCACATTCAAGTTGTTTAAGATGTGAGAAGGGTTGTTTACCATCACAGTTGACGGGTGATGGGATGCCACGATGAAAAAGCCGCGATTGCCCTATCCGTTCAAAAGCCTATTTGCCTCAAAATAAAATATCCCCGCCTCTCATAATCTTGAGAGGCGGGGATGATTCTACTGGTTGTTCTGAATGACTGTGAGCGAGCGCTTACACGCACGGCTCGATTCTTTGCCATGGCAGCGATGGCACCAACGTCAGGTCGGGCGGGGTGGGTGTCACATCCGGGTTCAGGAAGCTGGTCTGCCCACGCGAGGCATCGAGATCTGCGGGCAGGCGACCTTCACGGCTAGCCATTTCTTCGGCAGGCGCGCCCAACGGATAGACATCATCCGCCAGATCATCGGTCAACTGCTGCGCGTCCTGATCCACGAGAATGGGCGGATCCTCCAGATTGAGCGCTTCGGCGCTGTAGATATCGGGGTTGCCGGAAATGTCGGAGGTAAAGATGACCTCTGACAGCCCGCAGACCCAGGTCGGCGCGTAGTCGGGGATATCGTTATCGGTCAACTGACGGGTGACACGGCTGACGACATCGTAGATGTAGATATCAAGATCGCCGTCGAGATCTGACTGGTAGGCGATCATCCGGCCTTGCGGTGACCATGCGGCGTTAGAAGCATCGCCGTTCACATCGGAGACAGCATAGCGACCACTGCCGCTCGCGTTCATGATGTGCAGGACACTGTTGCCTTCGCCCTGATAGGAGCGGAACACGATCTGGCTTCCGTCTGGCGAGTAGGCCGGGTCAATATCCTGCGCGTTTCCGTCGCTGAGACGGGTTAAGCGGAGCGTGCCGAGATCGAGGCGATAGATTTGCCATAGGCCGTCACGGTTGCTCTGGAAAATGACGTTTGAGCCGTCCGGCGCCCAGTAGGGATTCATGTCTGCGGCGTCGTCATTGGTCAGGCGGGTTTCCGTGCCGGTGGTCAGGTTAAAGAGATAGAGTTCCCAGTTGCCGTCACGGGTGGATTGGTAGATTAGGCTGTTGCCAGGCCCCCACGCCGGGTCGGTATCTAGGGCGATGGTGTTATAGGTGACGCGCTGCGCCTGCGAGGTGTCGCCGTTGGTGGGCGTGACATAGATTTCCCAGTTACCGTCACGGTTGCTGGTGAAAGCCATCCAACTGCCATCGGGCGAGAGGCCGGGATCCATATCATCGGCGGTGTGCTGGGTGAGGTTGGCGTTGGCATTTGGCGCGCCAGTGTAGGTTCCCAGACGGAAGATTTCCCAGTTGCCGGTACGGTTGGTATGGTAGACCTGCCACGGTACGCAGCCGACGGAACAAATCGGGCCGCCGGTTTGGGGTGGCGCGATCTGCGTTGGCGCGGGGGTAGGCGTGACCGGCGAGGCGGGAATACGGATGGTGATGCCGACGGCGGCGGTATCGAAGTTATCTTCGGCGGTGGTCACGGTGGCAACGTTTTCTAGGATGCTGCCGCCGGGCGCGTTGGTTTCGACGAGCGCGTTGATGGTGATGCGAGTCACATTTTCAGCTGGCGCGAGGCTGGGTAGATCGCCGAGGTGGCAGACGAGCACGCCGCCGACGACAGGATCACAGGTACCCTGATCAGGCACAGCCGAGGTAACCGAGATATACGGCGGAAGCTGATCGGTGACGGTCACGTTGGTGGCGTCAATGTCCGGGCTGCCGGTGTTGGTGACGGTGATGGTGTAGCTGATGGCCTCGCCGGGGAATACTTCCGGCAGGCTGACCGTCTTCTCGATGATCACGGTTGGCCGGTCAATGAGCAGGGTGTCGTCAGCGTTGGTGGTGTAATCCCGCGTGTACGGCTCGTCGGGGTGGCCTTCAGGGATGGACTGGTAATCCACGTCGGCGGTGTTGTTGAGCGTTTGCGGGAGCGGCGTGGTCGCCGGATCAATGAGTAGATCGAGCGTCACGGTGATGCTTTCACCCGGACGGAGCTGGTTGAAGACCACGTCTAGCAGGCCGCCGTAGCCTAATGTTGAGCTATCGGTGACGGTGGTGCCGCCGGGCAGGGTGAAGCTGACGGCTTGCAGATCGAGCAGCGCATGCAGTTGATCGGTCAGGTTCAGGTTGTAGGCGATGGAGGTGCCGTTATTGGTCATCACCAATTCGACCTGCACGGTATGGCCGCGACCCTGTACATCAGGGATGAACTGCTTGGTTAGCTCGATATTTGGCTCGACGACTTCCACGCTGACTTCTGAGGTGCGCTGGGTGAGGCCGTAATCGAAGATGGCGGTATTGGTCCTAACCTGACCGTCGGTATTGAGCGGGGTGTCGTGCATGCGCGCGACCACCTGCACGACGATGAGATCGAGGTCGTTGTCCACGCCGTCAATCGCATTGTCAACCGTGCCGAAGTCGAAGACCACCTGATCATCGAAGCCGTCGCCGGGATCATTGATGTCGTTGGTCACGCCGGGGTCGCCAACGGCCAACAGGTTTAGCCCACTGAGATTGCCGCCAACGGCCAGCACTTGCGAGGACACTACGATCATGCCATCGGGCAGGTTGTCGGTGATACGGAAGGGATCGGTGGTGCCTTCAGGCAGATAGGCGCGCAGCTCATAAGTGGCAGTTTCGCCGATGGTAAGATCGGAGAGCGCCGGATCGTGCTGGCTGGTGCCAGTATCGGTTAGTGAGGTGCTCACCAGCGACTTGATGTACTGATAAACGCCGCCGGTAACTTCGTTGACGCGGATGGTGTGATCGTCGTTATCGGTGCCGGGGCGACCTTCATTATTCGGCGCGCTGTTGTAGTTCAGCGTGGCGACATTGATGAGGTCGGTATTAGGCACGGCGGTGCTGTTAATAGTGGCCTGATAGGTGATGGTGAAGCTGTCGCCAAGCGCAAGCAGGGCTTTGGTGACGCGGATAGTGGTATCGCCGGCGGTATTGCCGATGGTTACGACTGCGCCATTGTTGGCCGTGACTGAACCGACGATAAGATCGAATTCTGGCAGCAGCGGGTCGGTGATGACCAGATCGTAGGCCGGGCCGGTAGACGCGGACGTATGCGAGATGGTCAGTGTGAAGGGGATGATGTCGCCAGCCACGCCGGTCACGACCGGCGCAGTTTTGACAATCTCCAGCACAGGTTCGGTCACGTCTACATCTACGCCAGCTGGCGGCGTGGTGCCGGTGCCATAGTTGAGGGTGGCATTGTTGGTGAGCAAATCGCCGGCAACGTTGGCCGGATTATCTGCCACCCGCGCGACGATCTCCAGCACGATGGTATCGTCGGCAGGGCTGGCGTTGTTGTAGAGATTGGTAACATTGCCCAGAGTGAAGACGACCTGATCAGGTAAGCCATCGGCAGGGAAGTTCACATTGTTATGCGTGCCGGAGCTGCCGACTGCGGGCAGACCGGTCGTGTCAATTTGGCTGCCATAGCTGACGATGCGCGAACTGACGACGGTCATGACATCGGGCAAGTTGTCGGTCACGGTGACCGGCGTGGTGCCTTCAGGCAGGGTGATGGTGAGTTGATAGGTGACGGTTTCGCCGATATTGGCATCTACCGCAGGGGTGAACTGGTTGTCCGTCGTTTCTGGCAAGCTGGTAGCAGTGATGGACTTGACCAGCGTGGGCAGGCCGGTGGTGAAATCTTCCGATTCCGGCGTACCGGGGCCAGTGCTGCGGCCGTCACTCGGATCGGGCAGGGTTGTGAATTCTTCAATCAACGCCAGATTGCTGTAAGTGGTGTTGGCGCGCGCGTTATTGCTGACGGTGACGTTGTAGACAATCGTGCAGCTTGAGTCAGCCAGCGTGAACTGAGGCAGCGTAAATTCAACTACTGGAAGCGCGCTGTAATCTTGCGTGAGGCCGCCGGTCGTGGCATCGCAGGTTGAAGCTGCCAGATCGAGTGAGGACGCGGTGTAGTTCACTGCCAGCAGGCCGCCGATAGTGGTTGGCAGCGTATCGCTGACGGTGACGTTGAAAGCGGCAGCGGTGGAGGCGGCGGTGTGGCTGACGGTGAGCGTGTAGGTGATGGTATCGCCAGCGTCAACAATCGTCGCGGGGCTGATGTCTTTGCTTAGTTCCAGCGCCGGTTCAACGATTTCGACATCTTCGGTGTCGGTGAGCGTGCCGCCGCCCCAGTTGAAGGCTGC
>JACSRP010000119.1 GCA_014879665.1 Anaerolineae bacterium
AAGCAGCGCATCCGTAAATTAGCGGAGGGCAGCAATCAGCTGCGCCGTGAGCCTGCTGAAACGGGTAATCCAGTAGAACCTCCGGTTTAGTTAGGCTCATTGAAGATAGGGATGAATTGGGATGGAATCAATACAGCCATATTTGACCCGCAAAAGTGGGGTGATTAATAAACTGCGCACCGATTGGGAGAATGATCGTAAGAATGGCAATTCTGATGCGGGAATGATCACGATAACTGCGTCGTCTTTACTGGCCGGTGTCACCGGCGCGCGCCCGACCCGTGTTGGCGATCACTTCTTAATCAGCGACTCCAAGGAGCTGTTTGCCGGGCATAGCCTCGGCCCGACCGCGCCGGAAATACTGCTCGGCGCGCTGGCAAGCTGCCTTGTGCATACCTACATCATACAGGCGCTGATATTGGAAGTGCCGCTGGATGACGTGCGCTTGGATGTAAGCGCTAAATTGGATATGGCATCCGTCGTTGGGCTGGGCGGCCCGCCCCCGCGTATGGAGAATATTGTTTACTGCGCAACAGTCGAGTCGCCCGCTTCGCAGGAGGCTGTTGGCTGGCTTCATGCGGCAGTTGAAGCCAATTGTCCGGTGTTGAATACGCTCAAAATGCCCGGTGATGTGCGGCGCGTGGAAGCGATATGATCCTTGAAACATTTGTTGATCAGGCGCTGGCGCAGGTTTCTTATTTGATCGGCTGCCAGCAAACTGGCGAAGCCTTAGTGATTGATCCCGCGCGAAATGTAACGCCTTATCTGGAAGCGGTTGCACGGCATGAATTGAAAATCACGCAGGCTGCTGAAACCCACATCCACGCAGACTACGCCAGCGGCCTGCGTGAACTTTGCGCGGTCACTGGCGCTCGTATGCTCTATAGTGCTGAAGGTGGCCCGGAATGGCAGTATGCCTTCACCATGCCAGAGTCGCAGTCCTTGCAGGATGGCGATACGTGGACGGTTGGGAATATCCGATTGCAGGCCATCCATACACCGGGGCATACGCCAGAACATATGATATTTCTTTTCACCGATACGCTGATGGCAGATCAGCCAATGGGGATGTTTACGGGTGACTGCCTATTTGTAGGCGATGTTGGCCGCCCGGATTTACTGGAAACCGCCGTAGGCATCGAAGGCTCCAGCATTATTGGCGCTGCACAGCAGTTCAAAAGTTTACAAAAGCTAAAACAGTTTCCTGATTATTTGCTGGTGCTTCCCGGTCATGGCGCCGGCAGCGCCTGCGGCAAGGCGCTCGGTGCAGTGCCTTCTTCCTCTTTAGGCTATGAAAAGCTGTTTAACCCGGCGCTGCAATTTGACGAAGCATCCGCCTTTAGTGATTGGCTGCTGCATGGGCAGCCTGAAACACCCACCTATTTCGCGCAAATGAAGCGCATCAACCGCGAAGGCCCGGCGCTGCTCAACAGTTTAAGCGATCCGGAGCAGCTCGAAGGCTTTATTCTCAGAGATGCGCTCGCAGAGGGGCAGGTCGTTGATGCGCGCCCCGCTGTGGACTTTAACGAGGCGCATATTGCAGGCACTCTGAATCTTCCCGCCACGCAGAAATTTCCGGTTCATGCGGGCTGGTTGGTAGATTACGCTAAACCGATCTATCTGATATGCGAACCGGCGGCGGTCAATACACTCGCGCAGGAGCTTCGATCTATCGGCCTCGATGATATCGTTGGTTATTTTCCGCCATTTGAAGTTGAAGCATATGATCAGACCTTGCCGATAGTGAGCATTCCGGAAGTGCCTGGGCTGCTTGAAGGCGGCGCGCTGGTTGTGGACGTTCGGGCGCAAAGTGAATTTGATGAAGCGCACATTCCCGGCGCGATACACGCATTTTATGGCACCCTTGTGCGCCAGCTCAACACGCTGCCCGCCGACCGGGTGCTGTTAGTGACCTGTGCCAGCGGCATACGCTCGCAAATTGCCACCAGCCTGCTGCAAAAATCCGGCTTTCAGAATGTGCTGCTAATTGAAGGCGGCATGAATGCATGGCGTGAATACGGCTTGCCCATCAATGGCAGGTAATCAAACAGTGAGAATAGTTTTCCAGCCCCGTTCACGGGGCGCAGCTTTAGCGGGATGGCTTTGAGCTTCCGGCGTTCTGGAAATCTGCTGTGATAGCCCTCAGGTAGGCTCGACCAGAATAAACTGTGCCACTTGCGCCCCGATAATCGCCTCTTTGTCATCCACTTTAACGCTAATCGGGCCTTGAAACGGATCGCGCGAAATAACCGCGACGTGAGTATTGAGCTTGAACCCGCGCTCAAGGATATGCAGTAGCATATCTGCATTTGAGGCATTCAATCGCTGCACAATGAACGAGCCGTTCACCGGAGCGTCGCTTAACGGCAGCAGCTCCCGTTCGGGGACAACGCCTTCGGCGGTGGGAATAGGATCGCCGTGCGGGTCAAAGTCAGGATCGCCCAGTTTATACGCGATGGCTTCGATGAAACGATTCGAGACGGCATGTTCCAGCGCATCGGCTTCCTGATGTACTTCCGGAAGTTCATAACCAAGCTCATTGACCAGAAAGAGTTCAATCAGCCGGTGCCGGCGCACAACATGCAGCGCAATTTTTTCGCCATCGGGGGTCAGTATCACGCCGTGATGCTTCAGATAATCCACTAACCCGGCATCATTCAACCGTTTTGCCATATCGGTCACGGAAGGCGCAGTGATATTCAAATATTCGCTCAGCGTATTGGTGGAAACGCGGTCGCTGTCTTGCTGAAGCGAATAGATTGCTTTGAGGAAATTCTCGACTGATTCAGAAGCCTGAACGCGGTCAGTCATGGGCGCTCCAGCGAAGTCAATTTACTCCCCACATTGTAGCATAAGTGGGTTTTAGATCAGCGCATTTGTAGGGTGAGGGATAAATTAAAACCGCCCGGTCATTGAATCAACATAGCCAGTAAGCTCGGCATAGCCATAGCCGGTGGCATCTCCGCTAATGGCGACTGCCCCTTCCCAGTACGTAATTCCGCCCCCATATAACTCTTGATCCGCCATCAGCGGCATCAATTGCAAACGCAGTGGGGCATCCTCGCCAAGTTCTATGCTTATTTCCCATGCCGCTGGATACACGCCGCCGCTGTGCGGGCTTGTCCATGTGGCTGTGCTGTGAATCGTGACTGCTGAGGCCGGCAGGTAGCGCGTTGATCCATCCGGTTGTACCAGAATGCCGCCGAAATTGGGATCAATTCCCCCATCTACAAGCCGTATCTGACCGAGCATCAGTTCACGATCATCATCCAGTTGCAGGCCAAACCAGTCCCAGCCAAGCGCCCCGCTGCCGAGCGCGCTGGTGCTAAATTCATGATCCATCCATGCGAATCCGGTAACTTCAAAAACCTGATCCCCGATGGTGATACTGCCTTCTGAGGCGAGGCGAGTGAGCGAATAATAGTAACTGGCATTCCCCGGCACATCGCTCTTGGCGCTCAGTCCGTGATCGCCTTGCAGGGCGGGCGGTTTGGTCTGTCTCAAGTTCAAATTGAGCGCATAACCGTCATTAGAGGCGGTGATTTGTGTGGAAGTGGCTTCCTCATTGAGCGCCTGAACCATCCAGTTTTCAACCCATATTTCGCAGCGCGGCGAACAGGTGGCTCCGGCTAAATCTGCGCCTTCGCGGCTGAAGCGCTGCCCGTGAAGATACTCCCCACCTTCAACATCCGTAATTGCGAAATGCGCCATATAGATCTGGTTGCTGCGCCATTCAGAGGCCGAATCTACAGAATCGGGCGAAATTGCGCGGCGAAAAATGGTGAATTGAAAACCAAAGCGGCGGCCATTCTCATCTGCAAGATTGCCTGTGTAATACCACCATTCCGTTTGAAACTCAGGATGCGCGCCGTAATCTTCTGGGAATTGCCAGTCATAAGGCTCAACAGCGCGGGCAAAGCCGGAGCTATCGCTGCCCACTTCCGGCAGGATGGCGCTGGCAGCCAATTCACCCGCAGCTGTCGGCTCTAACAGGCTAAACCCTGCGACTACGATTGCAATTGCAATAATCGCCAGAACGATCCAGCGCCGCATATCAAGCTCTTTCTGTGTAATCTTTCACAAGTATACAACGTGCGGCTAAGCGAGAGGTGAGAAAGTGAACAATTTCTTGGGGTAGAGACGCCGCATGCGGCATCCGCCAATTTACAGTCATTGATGCTTTCTCATAAATTTGGAAAATGAAACAGATTCGCTCGTTTGTGCAACATTACGCCACGTGCTATGCTTTGAGCTAAAGAATCATCCATCGAGACGCTCAGGCGATGATTGGACGCACACTTCGCAATCGCTACGAAATTCAGAACCTGTTAGGCGAAGGCTCGACAGCCGTTGTATATCTTGCTCTTGATCGCCGGCTTGGACGCAAAGTCGCCCTCAAAGTATTGCAGCCATATGTGCGCGATACTGTCGTAAAGCGCTTCTTTCAAGAAGCCAGCTCTGCCGCGCAGCTTAATCACCCCAACATTATGCTGCTTTATGATATTGTCGAAGATGAGGGAACGAATTTTCTAGTAGTGGAATATGTTGAGGGCGAAACCCTCACCGAACAGATTCCCGCGCCGCCTGAAAAAGTTGTTGATCTTGGCAAACAGATCGCCAATGCGCTGCACTATGCCCACGAGCGCGAGATCATCCACCGGGATATTAAGCCAGCGAATATTAAAGTGACGCCTCAGGGGCAGATCAAGATCATGGATCTCGGTCTGGCGCTGCCGCGTGAAGCTAAGCGCGTCACTGCCGCGGGTATGATCATCGGCACCCCTGCTTACCTTTCGCCTGAACAGGCGCAGGCGCAGGCATTAGATCGGCGCACCGATATTTATTCGTTGGGCGTCGTGTTGTTTGAGCTAGCGACCGGCCAACTGCCGTTTAGTGAGGATGAAATTCCGGCGCTTTTGCTTCAACATGTGAAATCTTCGCCGCCGCAGCCGCGCGTGCTTAATCCTGAAATCCCCGCGGCATTAGAGGCAGTTATTCTCAAGGCGCTGGAGAAGAATCCGGCGCGGCGCTATCAAACTGCGGAGGTGATGGCTGCTGCGCTGGACGTAGTATATGCGCGTGAAAGCGGCGCCCCGGCAGGAACAGAAGATCGCGGCCTGCGCACGACTCAGCCCACGCCGCCGGTTCGGGCAACTTTGCGTATTATGCTGGCTGATGATCACACCATTTTGCGTAAATCGCTGGCCAGCTTTTTATCTGAAAACGGCGAGTTTAATGTGGTGGGCGAGGCGGCAGATGGCGTTGTCGCGCTGGAAAAGGCGCTTGATTTGCAGCCGGATGTCATTTTGCTCGATTTGAACATGCCCCGGCGTGGCGGGCTGGATATTCTGCCAGAACTTCGCGCACAGCTTCCCGCCACGAAGATACTCGTGCTGACCGGCCGTGATGAAGAATTTTACATCATGCAGGCGCTCAAAATGGGTGCACATGGCTACCTGTTGAAATCCGCAGATGATGATGATCTGATGGATGCAATTCTAAAAGTAGCGCAGGGCAGCATGGTGTTAGGTTCCGGGGTAGCTGAGCGAGTGATTACCGGCACGCTGCGCTCACCGGTTGCGCCCTTAAACGATGATGAACGCAAGCTTATGCTATTTGTGGCCGCTGGTTATGATAACGACAGGATCGCCCGTCGCTTGGGAATCCCGCTGATTGACGTGATTGAGCTGCTGGCAAACGCGATGAATAAACTGGATGCTAAAGATCGCAGCACAGCCGCCCTGCATGCGATCCGGCGTGGCTACGTGCTTCTGGATGAACTGCAATCGTTAGATTAGGTAGGGCGATCTTTCGCTTGGTATCTCTCGCAGGGACAAGTCTACATACTCCTGATCCTTGAGACATAGCGTTCTTGCAGCTTTTCATTATGTGCATCACCTCCATCCAGATTTGAGCTGATCCAGACCGGCGGCGTGATCCCTTGCGCTAGAAGTCGTTCGCACACCTGAGCAGCCAGCGCATGCAGCATTGCCGCGCCGGTGACCGTCGAAACCCCGCCAACAGCCTCGCTCAACCCGTCAAGATGTATAGATGAATCGCCCGGCGGCGCGCAGTTATCCAGCACAATATCTGCGATCTCATAAAGCTTTTTGCCGGAAGGATGTCGCGATTGCTGGCTTTGAGAATGCGCTAACGAGGTGATGGCGATAACCTGCAGACCCTTTTCCTGTGCCAGCATTGCCATTTCCACCGGCACAGCATTCCGCCCGCTGTTCGAGAAAATAATGATCACCTCGCCCGCCTTAAGCTCGCGCCCTGCCAGTATTCCCGCCGCATATCCCGGCAGGCGCTCAAAAAGTGTGGCGCTGCGGGCATTGTGATGCAACGTTAAATTGTCATCAATGATCGGATCAACCTGCGCCAGCCCGCCCGCGCGGTGAAATAACTCGATGGTCAGCAGCGCCCCATGCCCGGTGCCGAAGGTATGCAGCAGTTCCCCGCGCGTCAGCGAATCGGCTATCAGGGCGGCGCTTTGTGCCAGCGCCTCGCGGTTGCGCTCCTCACAAACAGCGAGTAGGTGGCGAATATGCGCAAAATAGGAGTCGGCCATCAGTAAGCCCTTCTCTATGTCTCAACAAAAAAGGGGCGACCCGATGGCCCGCCCCGAAGTTGTGATTCTGTGTTGCGCAGCGCCTTAACGGATAGGTACTGAGAAGATTTCGCCCTGGATGGTGACCCACGGGGCGGAAATCCATCCGACCATACCCTCATATCGCACCTGTAACCAGCGGTTTTCGCCCGCTTGCACAGTTCGTCCAATTAACTCCACTGTTTGCCCCCACGGAACTCGCCCGATAATCGGAGTGCGAGTGCTGGGGCGAAGGCGTAAGTGCATCACCGCGCGCGGAATGGCGATAGCGTTGCGGTTTGGCGCGCCATCAATTTCATCAAAGATACTGCCTCGCAGCGGCAGGCTTTCGAACGGCACATTCAATTGGAGGAAACGTCCCGAAGCCCAGCCGAAGCGATCCCCAACTTGTAGGTAATACCAGTTGTAGATGCCCTCATCTTGATTGCGCGCCAGCACCGGATAGGAGGTATCGCCCGGAAGCGTGGTGATGAACGATGCGCCGGTATACGGGCCAGTACGCAGCGCCAGACCGCGAACGCCGGATACCGTGGCTAGCGGGCCGGTATATCCCGGTGTAGCTATGGCTGGTGTGCCAAATGGCGTGACGATGATCCCCCCGCCGGGGAATGGCGAAGTAGGCGTTACCCCTGATACCTGAAACCATTGAAGCTGTACCGCCGCCGTATCAATCGTTTCCAGATATTCCAGCGTGATGGTATGCACGCCTGCCGTCAAGGCTACCTGTACACGATCTGTGGTCAGCGGCCTGCCGATGAACTGGTCAATGACCAGCACGTTGTCAATGATCAACCGTATACCGTCATCAGAGGTCGCTACAAATTCATAGGTGCCTTGATTAAAGCTTTGAACGGAGCTAAACCGCGCCGAAAACTGATCTACCGGAACCACAGGATTCGGTGAGCCAAGCCCCCAGTTGAAGTTGATGCCGCTCGGTGCGGTCTCTGTAAAGACTGGCGTCCCTAACAGGCTGGGATTATTGAAGTATTGCGCTGTCCAACCAGACCCGGACTGTGCATGCGCCGCAAAGACCAGAACCAGCATAATCAGCGTTACAGGAATAAACACGCGCCAATGGATGGAGCGATGTTTCATCGCAAGCCCCCTTCTGAAAAACAGGTGAGTTAGCCGATGTACATTATGGCCACTTCCAGTATAACCAAAGTATATCGAAGTCTTGCAACTTTGCGGCTACAACCTGCGTATTAGTCTTTAGAAATGGAACCATCAACAGGAGATTAGGGCAAAATGGCTGAAAATCAAACACCAGACCCGGAAAATAAGTCTAATCGTACATTCACAGAAGAGTTGGAAGTTGCCGGAGATCAATTAGTGGCAAAAGTAAAGGAACTGATTGATGCCGGGAACGTGCGTAAGATCGTAGTACGCAACCCCGAAGGCCGCGTTTACATGGAAGTTCCGCTCACGGTGGGCGTCCTTGCCGGCGGCGTAATGTTCTGGTTTGCGCCCGTTCTTTCGGCATTGGGCGCAATTGGCGCTTTGTTGGCGCGCGTGCGCATCGAAGTAATTCGCACCGGTCAAGAAGGTGGCGTTTCCGAAGCAAACATTGATACTGGCGCAATGGTTGATGATGTCACGCAGGCGTTCAGCGGCGTTGCTGGCAGCGTTCGCAAGACCGTTGACAATCTTCAGCATCAGATGCAGCAGTCAAAAGCCAAGAGTTCTGAAGCGGATGACGAAGAGGAAGAAATAACCCCCCGTCCGGCAGGTTCTGAAGGCGCGCCAGTGCCCGAAGATGATCCGAACGTGGAGTAATACACCGGCTGTTTGATAGAAAACTCCCTGCTATTTCAGCAGGGAGTTTTGTTTTAAGAAGCCGCACAGTTTTCGTGCGCTAATTTCACTCCGCTGGAATCGCCATCGAAGCGGTCACTACTGCGCCGCCTACACTGACCGGAACATCTGCGCCTTCGACCATGCCAAATTCAAAAACACCCATGCTGTTGGTGTCATAGTGCAGCATCAGAAATACCTGCTTTCCCGCCGCAGTCGGGTCTACTTCGATGGCGATATTGCTGTTTATGCCGGGGCGCAGCGCCGTATAACCAAGAATCTCGCCGGGCTGTCCTTCACTTGAAGCATGAACCACCAGCCATCCGTAGGCATCTATCAAGGCGCTGTCAACCAGAATCATGCCATCTGCCTCTTCCTGATCAGCGAATGTCATTGAAGGCGCAGCGCTGACCGGGAAGGTGATTTCTGCGCCATTTACCAGAATCGGGTTATCCAGCCCGCTGCTGCCATCAAATTCATAAGTGCCTGCGGTGCCATCATCCACATGCAGCATC
>JACSRP010000201.1 GCA_014879665.1 Anaerolineae bacterium
ATTACCCGTTTCAGCAGGCTCACGGCGCAGCTGATTGCTGCCCTCCGCTAATTTACGGATGCGCTGCTTGACTTCGTCCGGCAGATTAATTTGTTCAAGTGTATCGTCTAGCTGCTCTAACAGCACGGTACGATTATCCTGCATTGGCGCTTGTAAAATATCCTGGCCCCACTGGTCACTTTCTGAGGAAAAAACGGCTTCACAGGCGGCTATCGCATCAGCAACCTCGCGTTCATTGTCAACTGCGGGGTTATCCAGTTTGAGCCTGCCCCGGAGATCTTTCAAACGGCTGATTGTTTCCTCATAAAGCGCGGCCTGTCTATCCCACCCGTAAATTTGCTGCGCGCTCATAATGGTTGCCGCTGCAGAAGGGATGACGGTGATAATAATCTGTGCCCAACCACCACTAACAAACGCGGAGAATGCAGCGGCGATTGCGGCGATTGCCAGAAATATACCGGCGATCAGCGCGGCAAAGCTGGAATTTTCTTCAAATTCCCCGATTCGGTCTTCATACCACGCTATCTGGCGGTCATAGCGCGCTCGAATATACGCATCTTTAATGAAGACTGTTTCAAATTCTTCATGTTCTGAGGTTGTAAAAGCTTCATTATCAGGCGGGATCTGCCCGGTTTCAGCGGTTGATGACGAATTTCGGCCAATAGCGCCGACCTGCGCGGTGGTGACATACAGTTGATTATGGCGCTGGTAGTCACTGCCACGATACGGGCGGGAGTGCGCCAAAAACAGGAAATAGTGACTGCGCAGCGCTTCAGCCCGGCGACGATGAAGATACCAGCGCCGCTGCGGTTGGACAGCGCGTATACGAGTGCCAAGAAACGTGGTCAGCGCGCCCATAACTGCCGCAAGCATGGCCGTAACAATGCGCTCTGTAGAGCCCGGTTCGTGACCTGCGGATGCCAGCGTTAACACTGTGGCAAGTGTGGTGAGGACTGCAAAAATGCCGAACATCCAGTTATAGCGATAGTACAAATTCTGATAATGGGCGGCTGCCTGACTTTCCTTGAAAAACTCGCCTGTAAAATCGCCGTTATGCAAAATGGCGAGGTCTGACAGCACGGTCTTAAAATCGCCCAGTGCTACAGATCGCCCGGACTCATTTTTAGGGCGAGCGCGCTCTATAAAAGCCGCAATATCGGCTTCAGTGACGAAATCGTGATCGGCAAGAAGCTGCTTATAGGCTTCGTCACTTGCAGGGCGTTCCCATTCTTTTGCAATCCGCCATTTCGGGCGTCGTTTGATGAAAAACAGATCTTTAATACCGCGCCGCTTCGTCATGAATCCCCCCTTGTGCAGAAGTTTAATTGTGACCGGAACTGCCCACCCGCACAAACATATGTCTCAATGGGAAATTCACCCGCTAAACAAGCCGGGAAGTGAATCCCTATTTTTTTATTTAGTTCCGTTCAAGTATAGACAGTTTTTCGCCTTCTGTGGTGACTATATAGTCACAAACGCCCATTTACCGCCGACCAATCCGGGGTTAACGCATTGAAATTTCCAGAATACCCGACAAGTGAGGGGGGTTAAGACGTTCCCATTAATTTTGATACGATAGCCCTATCATCTGATCTACCCTGTCAACGACGAGGCTGAATTATGGTAGAATTCCGTCGCTATGTTTTCCCGCCGCCTACGCCACTTCCTTTACCCACTGATAGCCTGTATCTGGCTGATGGTTGCTGCGCTTGCCTGTAACTTAAGCAGCGACAGCCGACCGCCGACGATCGTTCCACAACTGCCTTCGCCTACCCCGCCGCCGACCATCGGCTATGCTACATTGGAGCCAGACGAGCTACCAGATCAAGCGACGATTGCGGCAACCAACCGCGATGAGACCGTTTTGCTCAATTTGCTGACGCAGGTTCAGCAAGACCGGCTGATGATGCACGTCAGCCGACTACAGAGCTTTGGCACACGGCATTTTGGCTCAACCTTCTCGGATCCAAATTTCGGCGTCAATGCGGCTGCCAATTACATTTTGCAGGAATTCAACAGCATTCGCGATCAGTCTCAAGGGCGGTTTTCAGCAACCGTTCAGCCTTTTGAATTCACTTATGAGGGAAAGGGCTATACCGGCCAGAATGTGATCGGTATCTTGAGCGGTTATGAGGCTGGCGCAGGCGTGATCGTTGTTGGCGCGCACTACGACAGCATTTCTACAGAGCGAGACAACCCGAATGCCCCCGCGCCCGGCGCCAATGACAACGCAACCGGCGTGGCGGCAGTGCTTGAAGTGGCGCGCATCATGAGCCAGCAGCAGCCCCGGGCCACCGTTATTTTCGTGGCGTTTGGCGTGGAAGAAATCAACCGTGTTGGCAGCATTGCCTTTGTGAACAACTATATTGTTGGGAACAACATTGATGTATCGGCCATGATTAATATGGACATCATCGGTAGCAGCACCGGGCCGAATGGCGCAACCATTGATGATCGTATCCGTCTCTATTCGGCAATTCCAAACGAGTCTGGTTCGCGCAATCTGGCGCGCGGGCTTCACCTGATTGCGAGGCGTTTAATTCCGATGATGTCCATCAATCTTGAGGCGGCCAGCGACCGGGAAGGCCGGTACAGCGATCATATTTCGTTCAATGATGCTGGCATTTCGGCGGTGCGTTTTATTGAATATCTGGAAGACAACACTCGCAACCATTCGGATCGAGATACGATTGACAATGTGCGTCCGGTCTACCTCACCCGCGCCACGCAGACGATTCTTGGCGTAACAACTTCGCTGGCCGACGGCCCAAGACCACCGCGCAGCATCAGCTTACGGGACGCTGGCAATGGAAACCGCCTGCTGGTATGGGAAACAACGCCGGGCGCAACTTCTTACACAGTGGCGTTACGCGAACCGGGTTCACTTGGTTATAATTACTTCTTCGATGTGAACAGTAACAGCGTTGAGTGGGACGGTTTCACCGCTTCTCGATGGGAAGCCATCGCCGTTGCCGCCCGTGACGAACGAGGGCTGATCGGCCCGATGTCTGCCGAATTCTTCATCAACAATTAGATAGCGGACGTTTTTCATGCTGCTGAAGGCGCTCGAATACTATCCACCGGCTGAGTTACCCGCCGTTTTCCCCTACTCGGTTCCCGTGTTTGCCGATCTGCCTAAAGTGGAGTTTGAAGCGTCGATCACTTTTCTGGTGGGCGAGAACGGCTCCGGCAAATCTACTTTTATAGAAACGCTGGCCTGCGCTGCCGACTCGATAACGGCGGGGAGCGAAGGTATTCATACGGATCCGACGCTGGCGGCGGTACGCAACTTTTCCAAACATTTCAAGCTGATCTGGACAAAGCGCACGCGCAAGGGATTCTTTCTGCGCGCAGAAGACTTCTTTGGTTATGCGAAGCAGGTGGCGCAGATGCGCGCTGAGATGGAATCGGACATGGCGCAAATTGACCGTGATTATTCATCTGCGGGGCGTTCCAAAACCGCTAAGGGGCTGGCGCTGATGCCTTACGCCCGCGAGCTTCATGAAATAAAACAGTCCTACGGCGAAGGTGGCCTAGACGCGAACTCGCATGGTGAAGGTTTCTTCAAATTCTTTCAACGGCGATTTACCGGCGAAGGACTGTATCTGATGGATGAGCCAGAAGCCGCCCTTTCCCCGATGCGCCAGCTTGCTTTTTTGCGCCTGCTTAAGGAAAGCGTGGGGCGCGGGGCGCAGTTTGTAATTGCCACTCACTCGCCAATTATCATGGCATATCCCGGCGCGGTCATCTGGGGCTTTGATGGCGGCGCCATGCGCCCGGTTGACTATGCGCAAACTGAACACGTCCTCATCACACGGGACTTCATAAATCATCCGGACATCTATTTGAACTCGGTCTTAGGCGATCTATGAGCGTTATACAACCCCCTGAACCGATTGAGCCTGAACAGGCGCGGGCAATCCTTGATCAGGCGATGAACGAGCGTCTTGGCGAAGATTGGCAGGATGAATACAGCGGGTGGCTGCTGGTAACGGCTAATGACTTCATGGCGCGGGTGACCAAACGCGGCAAGAATGTTGATTTTCTGGTTGACCTACTGGGGAATGTGACCGTTGAAGAGAAGGATCTCAGCGATACACAGTCCAGCGGGCGACTAATCGTGATCATGCTGTTTTTTCTGGCAATTGGCATCGCCTATCTGTTCGCACGCGCGGTGGGCTGGCTGTAATGCTCGCTTCGGCAGGCGGTTTTTTGCGCCGTCATCTCTGGCTGATTGTGATCATTATTGCGGTGATCGCAGCTGCACTGCCGATACTCACCTACCCTTTAGGCCGCGATCAGGGCGAGTTTGCCACCATCGGACGCGGCATTTTAGGCCATCGTATCCCCTACGTGGATCTGTGGAATCCCAAGCCGCCCGCCGTATTTTATGTTTATGCGCTGGCAATTTCGCTGTTCGGGCAAACGGCTGTCGCTATCAGACTCATGGATCTGCTGATCGCGCCGGTGATCTTATGGGCGGCCTACTGGTTGGGCAAGCGATTAGCCGGCGATCCGGTACGTTCACAGCGCGCGGGGTTGTTCTCTGCACTGCTAATCGGCGTCTTTTATTTCACAGAAACTTTCTGGACGCTTTCACAAAACGACGGCATTGTGCTTTTACCGATGCTGCTGGCGATGGTATGCGCCGTCAGCGCCGCCGAGCGCGCAGGGGAACAGCGCAAAAGTTGGCCGTCATCTCTGGCTGCAGGCACATTATGCGGACTTGCGATCTGGTTCAAGTACCCGTTTGCGCTGTTCGCGCTAGCGCTGGCGGGAACCTATACGCTGCTTTTAGGGCGTATCTATTGGCGGGATGTGTTCGCCTTCATCGCAGGCAATTTACTGGTGTTCGGCGGCGGCGCAGGCCATCTGGCGGCAATTGGCGCATTTGAAGCGTGGCTGCAAAGCGCGTTTGTGACTTCATCCTATACCGCGCTGGGCTTGAACTGGAATGACTTCAGCGAGGCGCTGCGCGTAGCGATGGACTACCGCTGGCTGCACTGGGGGCTATTATTTATCCTAGCGCCCGTCGGCGTGATGGTGGTGTTCATTCATGCCCGGCGTATTAAGGGAAACCCGGATACGCCAACCGCGAAGGTTCAAGCGAATCGCGCGGGTTGGGCGATGCTGCTGTGGCTGCTGATCGGCTTTGCGATGATGGCAATACAGGGGAAAGCCTACGATTATCACTGGCTGCCGATGCTGCCGCCGCTGGCGCTTTTAGGCGCGGCGGGGCTGGATGGCGCGCTGGCATGGATCGGCGGCAAAGGCCATATGACGGTTGAGCGCACACTTACGGCGGCTTCGGGGATCGGGCTGGTGGCGGCACTGGGGCTGGTGATCTGGGGAGGCGCATTCCCGTACCTGTCCGGGGCGCAGGATCGCCTCGCCTATGCACAAACTTTTCAGGCGGGGGAGTTCATCGCGCGCGAATCTGAAGAAGCTGCCGCCTATCTACGGGAACGGGTACTGCCGACAGACTCGCTCTTTATCTGGGGATTTCGACCAGAGATTTACTATCTGAGCGAGTTATATCCGGCCACCCGCTTCATCTTCAATTTTCCGCTGGTGGCGCCGTGGTATCCTGAGGCGTGGCGAGAAGAAAATGTTGATTTTCTCTGGGCGGCGCTGCCCCCTTATGTGATCGTCGCACAGGCAGACTATATGCCCTGGGTGACTGGCACGCACGAAGACTCGAATACGCTGCTGCAATCTTATGAAGAATTGAACGACTGGTTGATCTATAATTACGAGCCTGAAGCGCAGATCGGCAATTTATTCCTATGGCGACGCAAGATCTAACCCGCATTCTCATTCGCACCGCGCAAACCGGTGATATTCCTAACCTTGCGCGGTTGATCCAGCCGTTTGTCAATGATGGCAAGCTGCTTTTGCGTACCTACGGTGAGCTAGACGAACTGCTGCCTAATTTCTTCGTGGCCGTGCTGGACGGCGAAATCATTGGCTGCGCGGCGCTGGAAATATACTCTCCCAAGCTGGCTGAAATTCGCAGCCTCGCTGTCGCCAGTTCGGCTCAAGGGATGGGAATTGGCAAAATGCTGGTCAATGCCTGCCTTGACCGCGCACACGCGAATAATGTATTTGAGGTGATGGCGATCACATCATCGGACAGCTTCTTCCAATCCTGCGGGTTCGATTACACCCTGCCGGGCGAAAAACGCGCGTTGTTCATTCAAACACGCGAAACGTTCAATCGAGATACGGGCGAATAATTTCTACTAACTGCTGCGACCGGTGGCGAAAGGTATGCTCTTTGAGCAGGCGCGCACGGGCAGCAGCGCCGGTGGCGATTCGCTCTGGATCATGCTGCAATAAATAACGATAGCGGTCTACTGCCTCTTCGGCACTATTCACAATAAAAATTTCTTTCCCCGGCTCAAACCATTCCTCTATGCCTGAATACGGGTTAGCCACCATGCAGCAGCCGAGGGCGGCAAGCTCAAATGGGCGCGAGGAAGATGAGGCATAAGTTCCGGCGTGGGCATCACGGGTGATGACGAGGTTCAATTTACTGCGACTGGCATATTCGCGCAGCTTGCTAAACGAAAGATAAGGTAATTTCTCAACCGCGCCAAGATCGCCTAGTTTCGGGCCGCGCACGGCGAATTTTGCTTCCGGCAAAGCACGCGCCGGGGCTGCAATCATGTTTTCAATCCACTGATCGCGGTATTCGCGCCCATGCCCGTAGAAGAATACATCAAGGTTTTCAGGCACATTCACAGGGCTGAACACATCAGGATCGGCGCCATAATACAGGGTATGCGCGGCATTCGCCCCCATCTCCAGCAGGCGCGCTTCGCCACCCTTGCTGTTGGAGATGAAGGCGGCATATTCAGCTAAATCTGCGCCCTGATAGATGCGAAATCCAGTAGCAAAGCCGCGCATATCTGGCAGGCTGGCGGGAACATCACCATCGTAATAGAACACAGGCTTCTGAAATTTTTCCTGAATGTGCTGCGCCAGCCCGGCGACGTGATTCAAGGGGATGGTCACGAACACAACGGCGTCTATATCCGGCTCCTTCGCCAGCAGGCGGTCAATTTGCCGCCTCCATAATGGCTCAATGGTGGCATGAGCCGTGTTACGCATCGCTTTGTCTGTGAATGCTTCGCCTCCGGTTTCGGCGTTCGGTTTAGGTGAAGATGCGCCGCCCATTTTACGCAATGTATCGCGCACGGCTTTGAAGACATCGCCGGGCAATTTAGCCGCGTTAGGTTCAGCGCGCCACCATAAGGTTTCAATTGCCGGCCCCTGATAGGGCGCGGCGATGACCTCTACACCAATTTCGTACAACCCCTTCAAAAGCTGCCACCATGCGGGGGTGGCGCTAAAGGGCTGCGTTAGATCAAGGGACGAAACCAGGAAAAACAGCTTCATGAAGGGTATGCTCCCATCTACGGGCTAGATCATACAACAGAGGCTAGGACTATCGCATCAAATTCTAAGAACGCCGGGGCTGAAAAGCATCCTCGCGCCTCAATTCCCTTTAGGGTGAACTCGCAGCCTCGCCCCTACAAAACTAGGCACTTCCAGCGATCCCTTTAACTTTTGGCTTTTAACTCTATACTTTCTCTTTACTCATCGCTCATAACCCATCCTAGAGTGCCTATGCCCCCACGACGCGCAATGCTTTTTATTCCCGGTGATGATCGCCGGAAAATCGAAAAGGGGATCACCCTTCAGCCGGACAGTATTATCATGGATCTGGAAGATGGTGTGGCCGAATCACGCAAAGCTGCTGCCCGAAGTACGATACGGGCGGCGCTTTCTGAGCTTGATTTCGGGCGCAGCGAAAAGTGGGTGCGCGTCAACGCGGTTGATACGGTCTATATATCCGACGATTTGAGTATGCTCAACGGTGTCCCTGCAACAGGCATCGTGATTCCCAAAGTCGAATCTGCCGGACAAATTAAGATGGTAGGTGAATGGCTAGATACATATGAAACCTTCGAACAGAAACGGGCCGGAGGCATCAAGCTGATTGCGATTATTGAATCAGCAATGGGTGTGGTCAATCTGCGCGAAATTGCCGGGAGTGACCCGCGCTTAGTCGCATTATGTTTCGGCGCTGAGGATTTAGCTGGAGATATTGGCGCCATTCGGACACCTGACATTCATGAAAGCGCCTATGCGCGCGGCGCTGTGGTCATTCACGCCAAAGCATACGGCCTGCAAGCGATTGACACCCCGTTTATTACGCTGGACGATGAAGCGGCGCTCACCGACGAGGCTTATACCGCGCTGGAAATGGGATATACCGGCAAGCTGGCCATTCATCCGAAACAAATTGCACCAATTACCACTGTATTCACGCCGGATGACGCTGAAATTCAAGCGGCGCTGGGACTGATCGCGGCATTTGAAGTGCAGCAAGACGCTGGCACCGGCGCATTTCAGATTGATGGCAAAATGGTGGAAATGCCGATGATTCGCGCAGCAAAGGCGCTGCTGGAGCGCGCGAAGATGGCAGGCATAGATGTAGAGAACTAGAGGAAAGGGGCTTGAGCCGCCAAGTGCGCCAAGGAATGCTTAGCTTCGGCATCTTATACGCGGCGGCAAATTTTGATACAATCGCCCTAATTATGCATCGCCTCACCCTTGACCGTCATCATGAGCCGCGCTATACTGATTCTTACCTGCGGGCGTAATTCAGCGGTAGAATGCTTCCTTGCCAAGGAAGATGTCACGAGTTCGAATCTCGTCGCCCGCTCAACAAAAAAACACCAGATTCTGGTGTTTTTTTGTTTCTCATTACATGGTGAAAAGCTATCTTAACCTGAGTTTTGGATAGGTGGGATACCTTTCGAGAAGCGGTTAAGCTTCACGTTATCCCTAACGTG
>JACSRP010000047.1 GCA_014879665.1 Anaerolineae bacterium
GCCGTTTGATGAAATGTGCCTGCTGGATATCTATTACATTGAAAACTGGTCTATGGGGCTGGATGCGCGCATTCTGATGATGACCATTCCGCGCGTAATTTTGCGGCAGGGCGCGTATTAGCAGCAAAGACCCCGCCCCCTAATTCGCCACTTTCACCCACTGCCCGGTGTTAGCGTCAAGCTGCCAACCGCGCGGGGTGTCAGGGTTGCAAGAGGCAGTCAGACTGCTTTCTATTGGCGGGTCGAACACGATATTGACACTGGCATCGGTGGCAATTTGCACGAAATTCCCCAGCACCAGCCGCGCTTCCGCAGCTGCGCGCTCCAGAATACCGCCCTCTAAAGATTGATCGCGAAAGCTGAGCAGCGAACTGTAATTCGCCAGCAGGCGGGCTTCATCCCAATCTACGTTGCAAGTGGTGAAGGAACGCTCATACTGGCGGATATAATCTATGCGGCAGCTTGTTAGCTGCGGGTAGGGCAGCGTGAGGGTGTAGGTATTGGTCACACTGTTATAGCTGACATCTTCGGCGCTGATCTGTGTGAGATCAATCCCTGCTTCTACCGCGCCTTGCGAGACATAGGTCGCGGAAAACCCGCAGGCATTTAGAACGCCCTGAGCTACTCCGACGCGAATATCTGCCTGTGCAAGCTGACTGCTAACGCTGACCAACTGCCCTAATGGCTGCACGTTGACCAGAATCGCCTGTGATTGATCTACCTGCGCGCGCGGTGGCACATTGGCCGTGGCGACCAGCGATGACGCGCTGTTCAGAATATTGCCCAGTTGAAAGCTGTTGAGCAGATTAGAGATAGACACGCCGCCGGTGACCATCAGCACTGCTAAAGCCACCACCAGTATGAAACCACAGCCGAGACCGCCTAATAGCAGCGTGCTGCAAGAACCACGGCTTTTGCTGACGTAAACGATTTGGGGTGTGCGTTCGGCGGGTGATGGCGCGATGGGCGCATTAGATGGCTGTATTTGAATTTCGGTTTCGCGAATATTTCGCGATTCTCCGGGAATAATTTGATTTGATTGATTCGGGTCGTTCATGAGTCCTCAAAGCACAGGAAGTTGCAATTATTATACGCGCATCGCAGGCCGTAAGTTGCAAGTAAGCTAACCGGTTCATCTGCGGCTTAAGCAAGCGCCGTATACTATAGCAATAACACGGGAACACGAATGGCGATGCTGGTAGTAGTATACGACGGCGAATGTGTGGTTTGTACGGGGATAAAGCGAGTCGTTGCCGCGCTGGATTGGCGCAAGCGGTTATGTTGGGTTGATCTGCACGATGCTGCACGGACGGCTGAAGCGTTTCCCGGTTTAGAACAGGCTGAGGCGATGGGGCAGATTCATTTAGGTGATGAGTACGGCAGTGAATACGCCGGCTTTTTAGTGATTCGCCGAATGCTCAAGGCGCTGCCTTTAACCTATCCATTATGGCTGCTGATGCATTTGCCGGGCATGACCCGATTAGGTCATTTTATATATCGCTTTATTGCGAAGCGCCGCTATGGGGTGAACCGCATATTTGGCAGGCCGGTTTGTGACTTGGGAACCTGTCGTCTGAATTGAACCCGCGCGCGCCCTCTGCTAAAATACTGTTTAACCAAGCCCCCATAGCTCAGTGGATAGAGCGGCGGACTCCTAAGCCGTGCGCACAGGTTCAATTCCTGTTGGGGGTATTTGTATAACGAACCTGAGTTTCGGATAGATGGTACTCTAGACCTTCACCCTCAACCCTCCTCCCCCCGCGCGTAAACCCGGCGATTCAGGTGAGACAGCGTTGCACAGCAGGTGAGGATCAATGGTGCTTATTCCACCGTTACGTAAATGATGAGGGTTGGGCGATGCCTCCTGTGATTCTGGCGCATGGGGCGCTGGGCATTTTTGATGAACTGATCTTTATCGCGGTCGCGCTTATTTTCATCAGCATGATGGCGTATGCGTGGTGGCGTTCTCGCAGCGCGCCGCTAGACAATGACACAGCAGCTCAATCTGAAGCACAACCTGAAGACTCCCCCGACTCAACGCAGGATACGGATCGCTTTCACCTTGAATAGCCGTCAATATCGCTTCTTTGCACTCTCCATACTTGCATTTTTACTGTTTACGGCAGTGGGATCGGCTGCCGCGCACGGTTATTTGCTGCGCGCTATCCCCGAAGACCGATCTACGCTGGAACGCGCCCCGGCGCGGGTGCAGTACTGGTTTAGCGAACCGCTGGAGCCGGATTTTAGCACGGTGATGGTGCGAAATGCTTCAGGCGAAACGGTAGCGCAGGGCGGCGTGAATGAAAACGCCTCGAACCTGCTGGAAGCGCGCTTGCCCTCCAGCCTGCCAGACGGAGCGTACATGAGCGAATTACGCATCGCTTTTGCCAGCGATGGGCATGTGATCGTTGAGACTCGCAGTTTCTTTGTGGGTGAGGGCGGCGCCGAAATTGAAGGCGCGCGCTCCGGCGATCAGGTGATTGTTCTGGAAGTGATCTGGCGCTTCATTCTATACGCTTCACTGCTGCTGCTGACCGGGACGTTCGGGCTGTACGCGCTGGTGCTGCTGCCAGCATGGGGCAACCGGCGTTACCCGGCGGGTGAGCTTCCACCAAGAGTAATATCGGCGTTGAACCAGATCATTGTGGCGGGGTTTATCGGTGCATTTGCCGGAAGCGCGCTGGCATTATTACAGCAAACGATGGCTTTCTTTGGCGCTGAACCGGGGCAGGTGATCACAGAGGGGTTGTTCAACGTGGTGCGTACTGGCACCCGTTTCGGGGATATGTGGAATATCCGCATGATCATTTTGCTGGCCGCCGCGGGGATGTTTGCCGCCAGCCTGTATTTTCGGGAGAGACAGCCGGCCTTCGTGCGCGCATTTTTGAGCGCCAACACGTTCGCGCTGACGCTGGCTTTGGGTACCCTCAGTTTGTCGGGTCATGCGGCGGGGTCGCTGGTGCAGCCTTGGCTGGCGCTGGCCGCAGACTGGCTGCATCTGGCGGCAGTTGGATTATGGGTGGGCGGGCTTGCGGCGCTGGTCATGCTGCTGCCAGCTGCCTTGCGCCCATATGAAGGCGACGCCCGCCGAACTGCGCTGCTGGCTGTCTTGAATCGTTTTTCGCCGGTGGCGCTGGTCTGTTTCCTGATCGTCACTGCAACTGGCATCTTCAGCGCCACCGTCTGGGTGACCGCGCCGGGGCAGTTGGGCAGCCGTTATGTGCTGACGCTGCTCGTAAAAGTGCTGCTGGTCGGCGTAATTCTGGCGATGGCGGCGGCGCACTATATCGCGCTGCGCCCTGAACGTTTCGAACGATGGTCGGCGCGGGTTGCGAAGCGCGGCGGATGGCTGACCCGTTTGCGACTGGAAGTGATGATCGCCGTTTTCGTGGTGTGCGCGGCAGCGTGGCTGAGCGCGACGCCGGTGCCGCCGCAGGCCGTTACCACAGGGGATGCGCCGCCAGTGGGTGGCATTCAACAAATTGGCGATGATGAAATTTCGCTGCTGCTGGCGCCGGGCGGGCCGGGCGTGAACACCTATGATGTTGTGGTTCAGCGTGATGGCGTGCCTGTTGATGACCTTTCGACGTGGGTGCGGTTGGTTGATCCTGCGCTGGATCGCCGCAGCGCGTGGCTGCCCGCCGATGGGCTGGAAGATGGCCTGTACTCCAACGCTGGCGCTGAAATCACGCGCGCAGGCGAGTGGCTGGCACTTGTCGAGATCGAATACGATGGCGAGACGCTGCGCGTGGTCTTTCCAGTCACGATACGTGAAGAAGCAGCGGTGGCACAATCGCAGTCGCCCACTGCCCTTAACTTACTGGCGATGCTGATTCTGCTCGGCGTGGTCGGCTTTGCGCTTTACCCGCTGATCCGGCGCGGCGTCCGGAAATTAGACTTCAGCCCGGTGATCGTGGTCACGGCGATACTCGCAGTGTTTGGCGGGGGGGTAGTGGTGGCGGTAGGCATCGCTGCTTCCGAAAGTGCAACCGCACAGTTTTCATTGTTGACTGATCCTCCGCCGCAGGTGCTAAATACTATGCTGCCAGATCAGGCTTCGCTGGAACGTGGGCGTGCCCTGCTGGAAAGCTGCCATTGGGAAGAAACGACGGGCTGGATAGAGTTGACGAGGCGACTTCCGCGCTTGCGAGATGAAGGGGTTTATTTTGCGACACTGGGCGAATGGGACGGTTTGCCCGCCTGCGATTCGCAGTTGAGCGATGGCGAACGCTGGGATATTGTCAATTATGTGCGGTCACGAGAGAGCCGCGGGGGATGAAGCATGTTAAATGTAATCTATGCCGATAAGGATGCTGCATTAGCACAGGATGTAATGGCGCGGTTGGGAAATGGATTTAAGCTGCAGGATGCGCGAAAAACTGGCGTTTCAACAGCTCCCGTCGCCATACTGTTATTCGCCTATTCAGATGGCGCTATGGATGATCCGTCCGCGCGCGAGGCTGTGTATAAGGCGTTTGACAATAAGCTTAATATTTTAATAGTCACGCGCGATCAGGTGAAACTGCCGCGCATCCTCAATCACCTGCCGCTTGTAGATCTGAATCTCGATCCGCAGCTGACGAAGTTGAAAGAACAAATCCACTATTTGACCGGGCCAAATGCGCCCGCGCCGATGCGGGTATTAACCCCACAAACGCGAAAGTCGAACATGATGCTGGGATCGATCCTCTTCATTCTGGTGATGTCCATGTTCGTTATCGGGCTGGTGGCGATTGGCAGCGGCGCGGTGCGCCCGCCAGCAGACGAATATAACGCGGTGGAGACGGCCATCTCTGGCACCATCGCCATCGAAATTCAGACCGAACTAGACCAGTATATCGGCTTCCTACCGCGCAGTACCGAAGACGCCGCGAATTACGCCGCCACGCTTCAGCAGGTGCCAACGCGATACCGCCCGTTCATGGCTGAAACTGCAACCGGCGCGGCGCTGCAAACGCAGTCCCCGGCGGTGACGGCCACACCTGAAGCGCCTGCTGCTGAAGCTACACCGGCTTCATAACCTACAAATGGTAGATTTAGGGGGCGATGTTCTGGTGATAGGCGCCGGGCCTTCCGGGTTAGCCAGCGCCTATTATCTTGAACAGGCGGGAATTTCCTATGTGATAGTGGATCGGGCGGATGAGGTAGCCTCTACATGGGCGCATCTGTACCGTTCGCTGCATTTGAACACGGCCAGTTTCGTCACCTACCTGCCCGGAAAACGGATGCCGGTCACTTCGCCGGTTTACCCCGCCGGACATAAACTGTACGAATATATTCGCCAGTACGCAGAGGAACACGATTTCAATATCCGACTCGGCGTGAGTGTGAGACGGGTCGCGCCGGAAAACGGCGGCTGGCTGGCCGAAACGAGTGAAGGCAGCTTCTGGTTTCCCTGCGTGATCGTAGCAACCGGCCGCTACTGCGCTCCGATCATCCCGGCGCTTCCGGGCATGAATGATTTTCGCGGTCAAATTTTGCATGCGCGCGATTACCGTCTGCCTTCAACGTTTGCCGGTCAGCGGATCTTAGTCGTCGGTGCAGGCCCCTCCGGCGTGGATATTGCGCTAGAACTGACTCAGGCCGCGCAGCTTCCGGTTTATCTTTCTGTTCGCAGCGATATCGTGATCTCGCGCAGTTTCCCCTACGGCCTGCCCAATTCCGCATGGCTGATTCTGGCGCGTGGGCTGCTTCCCAAACGCTGGCACAGCAAATTCTTGAATAAAGTGCTGTATCACGGCTACCCTGACTCTAGGGCGGCAGCGGTAGAGATTGCCCCGAATCGTACTGACCGGAAGGGGACGTCAACCCCGATTCGCGGGCGCGGCCTAATTGATGCAGTGCGTGCCAGCACGATTAAACCAGTCCCCGGTGTAACTGGCTTTCATCAGGATGCCGTTGAACTGGCCGATGGCAGCCGCCTTCCTGTAGATACCGTCATTTTATGTACCGGCTATCGCCCGGTATTAGACTATCTAGATATCCCCTTCGAAACCGACTCGCAGGGCTATCCCAAACGCGCCGACGATCTCGATGAGGGCGGCACCACGGAAGTGCTAGGCTGGCCGGGATTGTATCTGGTCGGGCGCTTCTATCGCGGGTTGGGGCCGCTGCATAACATTCGCGGTGAGGCGAAACGGGCAGTTCAGGAAATACGCGCGCGATTGCAAATCCCGTAGCAACCGTGTGAGGGGCGATTGCCGCACACTGTCCGCTCCTCAGCCTGTTCAACCTACACCGCCACGCGCTTCCAGTCATAGCCTGATGCACCGTCCGGAAAAGTGCCTGCTTGCTGCTCAATCTGCGGCGTGCCGTCGCTTTCCTCGCAGCGCACTTCGAGATCGTGATTGCCTTCGGTGAACGGGAAATCGTAGCGCCAGAGAATCCATGCTCGATCTGAAAGCGGGGCTTTGAGCGCGGCGTCTGCCCAGTCGCCCTCATCTACACGCACCTGAACGCGGGAAACACCGCGATCACCCGCCCATGCGATGCCCCCGATGGGGACGTAAATCTGACCGCTTTCGTCCTGAAAACGATCATCCACCGCCGCCGTATCAATCACCGATGTGGCCTTGGCGATGGCCTGCGCATCCCAACCGCGGCGCACCCAGTAGCCGCCGGTATCCGCCGCCACAAACGCCATGCCGGTAATCCATTTCGGCTGTTTCATGCCGTAATGATTCGGAATATGAATCCGCAGCGGGAAGCCGTGTTTCGGAATTAATGGCTCGCCCCCCCAGTCATACGCTAGCATGATGCGTTCGTCACTGTTAATCATCTCCAGCGATACGAACTCGTCAAAGCCATCGGCAGCGGTAATCCGCAGATGGGTTGCCTCTGCCGGAATCTCCATCCCTGTTAGGATGTCGCTCATGCGCGCGCCAGTCCATTCCAGCGTGCTGATCAAATCCCCCCCGACATCGTTCGAGATGCAGGACATGGTGACCACAGCGCTAATTGGTTCATAGTTGCTTCGAATTTGATCCAGCGTCAATTCAGCGATGGTACGTTCCACGCCGTCAGCAGAAATGCGACTGGTGAAGGGGAGAATGTAGCCTTCTGCTGGAATTTGCGGAATGATGGTGCTGATGTCTATCCGGTAATGTTCAGCGACGGGCGTAATTTCCGGTCGCGTGCCGGAAGCCGGGATAAATTCACCACCTGCCATCCTTTGCGCGGGAGTAGATGTCGCCAATGCTTCGGGCATGGCATCAGGGGTAAGCGTTGGTGCAGCAGCAGTAGATACGATCTGATCGGTGCGGCTGAGCAGGGCGCCAACCCCTGCGCCAACCGCGGTGATCACTGCCGCGCCGGTGCCCACGCGAATCAGAAACTGGCGGCGATCCAGCGATTCGACGCTGGCGGACGTGTCATCAGCAGTTTCTGCCGCCGCGCCAATGCTGAATCGCAGTGTATGGTAGATATAACTAAGCGCCAGCCCATAGAGCATGAACAGCGCAAATGTCCAGATGACCATGAAGGCCATATCGGCTAGAAATAAACCGGGATAACTCGCCTGTATCAGCGTCATCACCAGCCCGAATGCCGCGCCCGCAATGATTCCGGTCAGCAGGGGCGAGCCGTGTTTCAAGGCTGCGTTCAAGATGGCAAAGATGATTGCGCCCGCCACCAACCCGATCCCGAACACGGTCAGCAGCGAAATAATTTCTTCTACAGTCTTGGCAACCGTATCCACGCGGCCAATATTCAGGCTGATAATGCTGCTGCTCATCACCCCTACTATGCGCGGTACGATTTCGCCCGGCGTGCGATCCCGTAAAAAGGCGAAGACGAAAGCCGGAAAGAAGGGCAGGCCAATCAGTACGCTGCCTAGAAAAGACAACGCCATCAAGGGCAGGCTCAACAGCCCGCCGATCAACGCGCCCGTTAGGATAGTTGGTTTCTTTTTCACGGGCTGCTCCAGAAATGGATAAACAGATATTCTTATTTTATATTACGCCGGAAAATTCGGGATGAAATGAAGTGCTGCATGAGAATTTTGTGCCTATCCGCCAGATGCTCAAGCGTTCTATCTAAAACTGCGCCGTCAAAATTCGGCTTGATGGCAAGCGATCTGCTTTTCAGCCCCGTTCTAGGGAGTGCAGATTTAGCTGGAGGCTTCGAGCCTTCGGTGCTCTAGAAATTTGAGGCAATTACCCGCCTCCCGTGCTATGCAATTCGCGGCTGATAGGGCTATACTTGCCCGGTGCAGATGCTTTTTCTGTAAATTTTGTTTTCGGCTGTCCTAAGGGCTTAATTCCCCTCATGATCATTGTTGACGCACATGAAGATATTGCTTTTAACGCCCTTTCGTGGGGGCGCGACTATTTCAAAAGTGCGCTGGAGAAGCGCCGCGCCGAGGCTGACACCGAAGCGGCTGCTGCCGAGGGGCTGGCGATGGTCGGGCTTCCAGAAGCTATTCTGGGACGGGTAGGTCTGGTTTTTGCCACCATTTTTACCGAACCAGATCGATCTACGGCGTTGGCAACCGCCCCATTTTCCGGGCAGCGCTACCGGACGGCGAAAGAAGCTAACGCTCAGGGGATGCAGCAGTTAGATTATTATCGCAGGCTCTGGGATGCCTCGGAACGGGTGCAGCCCGTGCGGACGCAGGTGGAATTGGATGCGGTGTTGTCAACATGGGCTGATGGCCTTGAGGTGACAGATCGCAAGCAGGGTATGCTGCTGCTGATGGAAAATGCCGATCCGATATTGGAGCCGAAGCAGTTTGAAGAGTGGTATGACTATGGCGTGCGTGTTGTTGGCCCGGCGTGGGCGAGTACCCGCTACTGCGGCGGCACCGGCGAACCGGGGCCATTGACCGCATTAGGGCGTGAACTGTTGGACGTGATGGGCGATATGAATGTGCTGCTCGATCTTTCGCACATGCCGGAAGAATCGTTTTTCGAGGCGCTGGATCGCTATGACGGGCAGATGATTGCCAGCCACAGCAACCCGCGCCGTTTCGTAGGTTCGCGTGATGATGGCCGCCAGCGGTTGCTTTCAGATACCCAGATTCGCCGCTTAGCCGAGCGCGATGGCGTGATCGGCATGGTGCCTTATAACCGTTTCATGCACCCCGATTGGGTGAAGGGCGATGCGCCGATTCCCGCCAGCAGGGTGTTAGATATGATCGATCATGTCTGCCAGATCACCGGCAGCGACCAACATGTGGGCATTGGCACCGATTTTGACGGCGGCTTTGGCGCAGACAGCACGCCCGAAGGCTTCGACACAGTAGGCGACCTGTGGATGCTGGATACATGGCTGCGAGAACGGGGATATGGTGATGCCGGGGTTGAGGCAATTCTGAGCGGTAATTTCTTGCGTAAGTTGCGCCAGACCCTTCCAGTCCGATGATTCCGGCCTCGTGGTGGTAGCCATCTTATGTCGCAAATAGGAATTGCCCTCAGCGCACTGGGAATTGTGCTGGCGTTCATGGGCTTGTTTCCCGGAATTACAGGCATCAACACCGGGGCGGGCATTGGTATTTTTCAATTCACCGCGGTTCTGGTGGGATTCGGGCTGCTGAATCTTGGCGGGCTGCTTTACGTTAAATTCACCATCTATGCGACGCGAACCACCAATCTGGCGCAGCAGGTCGGCCTTCGGCTGGCGCTAACCGGATTAGTGCTGTCGGGCATGGCCGGATTTGCCGATGTTCTAGGTTTCGGCTCGCACGGTATCGCTCAGGCCAACGAGACCTTCTTCGGCGGCGTGCAGGCGCTTCTCGTCATCGCCTGCTTCCTGATTTCGGCCATCGGAGTGATGATCTATGCCGTTTCGGGTTCTTCACCTCCTGAAGAAGCATAGGCGCAAGGGGGACTGCTTGCTTAGAATATCCCTCGCAGCGCTGATTTCAGCGATCATTTTTATGATTCTTCCCTTGTCAGCGCAGGATCGTCCTTCTCTCATTGATCTGCTTATAAACGATGCCAATGCTCGTTTTGGCCTATTTCTTGAGGCGCTGGAGGCCGCCGGGTTAACCGGCGACGTGGATGCGTTAGAGAATGCCACCCTGCTAATTCCAACGGATGATGCGCTGATCAAGGGGATGAATTATCTCGGTCTCAGCCAGCAGCAGTTCTTTGCCGGCGAGTCGCAGCTTGCGGAGATATTGAGGCTGCATATGCTGCCGGAGCGACTGTTCTTTCGCGATTTGAGCGCAGGCACAAGTATTCAGTCGCTCGGGGGCGAAGGGGTGAATTTTGTACTGTATGGCGGCATTTTGTGGGCGAACGGCGCGCGGGTGAGCGATGTTGACAATCTCGCGGCGTCCGGCGTAGTGATGCACGTGCTTGATGATCTGCTGCTGCCGGCTCATCTGCGCGAACAGGCGGAAGCCAACCGCGCTTATTTGCGTGTCGCCCATTTGCTGCCCGATCAGCCAGCATTGAACTGGCTTCTGAATGGTCATGCAGGGGGGGTAGAATCCATAGAATCCGGTCAGCTTGGCGGCTGGATCGAGATCGCCGCGGGCGATCAGCGGTGGATGGTCACGTCCGCCGATGGCAGCATGTCTGCTGAAATAGACGTGACGGTAGCGCCTAATAGCTGGATTACGCTGGCAGTGGTCGGTCAAAACGCCGGTCAGGGGCTGGGGCTGGTGCCGTTGATTGAAGATTATTCCCCGTTAACCGTCGGGCAAGCACGGTTGTCATTCTTCAACGGGCTTGAAGACACCGCTTTGGACTTACTGGCGGATGGTCAGCTCTTTTTAGGCGGCATCGCCTATCCGGGCATGATAGGCGAAAACGACGGCTTTGCCATTTTGCCGCTTCCGGTTGCCACCTATGATTTACTCGTGACGGCCAGCGGAAACCCGGAGAACGTGATTTTGAACATCCCGGATGTGCGCCTGCGTGAGGGCTTTAACGTCTTTCTGGCAGCCGCTGGCACTCCCACCGATCCCCGTGTGATCATCCTCGAAACCAACGTCAATGTGGCGCGGGCGCTGGCCGAAGCAGGCCGCCTGCCTTAAGCGGGGAATTTATGCCCCATTCACACAATTTAACTCAGGGAACATTTAGGCAATATGATAGAAATGTAGGCTTGTATCCTATACTCAGGGATAGCCAACAATTAGAACTTGAGCTATCTTTAGCTTAAAGGCACTCTAAACAAATGGAATGCCGTTGTCTGTCTAGCGAAATCAACATTTTCTCTCTCAGGAGGCTTGTATGCGTAAGATTTTAGCTCTGCTGGCGCTGGTGGTGGCGACTCTCGGTCTTGCCATTCCCGCGTTTGCTCAAGAGCGACCCACCATCGCGGAGTGGCTAGAAAGCGATGCAGATGGTCGTTTCGGTATGCTCGTAGCCGCGCTAAATGTGGCTGATCTGACCGGGTCGCTTTCGGAAGAAGGCCCGTTCACCCTGTTTGCCCCTACCGACGAGGCGATTGCCGCTTTCCTTGAATCGTCGGGCATGTCTATCGAAGGCATGATGGCCTCCCCCGAAATGCTGGCCGCCATTCTGTCTTACCATGTCGTCCCCGGACGCTACCAGTTTGTCAACCTGACTGCTGGCCCCGAACTAGAAACGCTGCAGGGCGAATCGCTGCAAATTATGCTTGACGCTGGCGTTCTCTATGCTAACGACGTAGTGGTTAGCGACCCCGATGCAATTGCTTCTAATGGTGTGGTTCACATCATTGATTCCGTTCTGGTGCCGCCGTCACTCGCAGTTGAACCAGCTGCTGAAGCGACTGAAGCACCTGTAGTAGAAGCCCCGGTAGCTGGCACCGCGCTGGAGCGCCCCTCTATTGTAGAGGCGCTGGCCGCCGATGCTGATGGTCGTTTCACCACCCTAGCCATGGCAGTTGAAGCTGCTGGCTTGTCCGAAGCGCTGTCTGGCGAAGGCCCATTCACCGTTTTTGCGCCGACCAACGATGCTTTTGCCGCCGCTCTCGAAGCGATGGGCACGAGCGTTGCCGAAGTCGCTGGCAATCCCGAAATGCTGACGGCCATTCTGTCCTACCATGTTGTTCCCGGTCGCTATCAGTTCGTCAACTTGACCGCTGGCCCCGAACTGGAAACACTGCAAGGCGAGCCGCTGCAAATTACGCTGGATGCTGGCGTTCTCTATGCCAATGACGTGGTGATCAGCGATATAGATCTGCTGGCCTCCAACGGCGTGGTTCAGGTGCTCGATGGCGTGCTGATGCCGCCGTCAATGGCCGCTGCCCCGGTTGCCGAAGCGACTGAAGCGCCTGTAGTAGAAGCCCCCGTGGCTGGCGTTGCGCTGGAGCGTCCTTCTGCCGTAGAAGCGCTGTCTGCTGATGCCGATGGCCGTTTTACCACTTTCGTTGCTGCCCTTGAAGCCGCTGGTTTGACCGGCGAACTGCCCGATGATGGATCATTCACGGTGCTCGCGCCGACCAACGATGCTTTTGCCGCCGCCCTCGAAGCGATGGGCACGAGCGCTGCCGAAGTCGCTGGCAATCCCGAAATGCTGGCTGCCATTCTGTCTTACCACATCATCCCCGGCCGCTACCAGTTCGTTAATCTGACCGCCGGCCCGGAACTACATACGCTGCAAGGTGAACCCATCCAGTTCTTGCTGGACGGCGGTATTCTGTACGCTAACGACGTGGTGGTGAGTGATATTGATATGCTGACCTCCAATGGCGTGGTTCACGTGCTCGATGGCGTGCTGATGCCACCGTCAATGGCCGCTGCCCCGGTTGCCGAAGCAACTGAAGCGCCTGTAGTAGAAGCCACAGAAGCCCCGGTGGCTGGCACCGCGCTGGAGCGTCCCTCAGTATTAGAGACGCTGGCCGCCGATGCCGATGGCCGCTTCACCACCCTCGCCATGGCAATTGAAGCTGCTGGGTTGACCGAAGCGTTGTCTGGCGAAGGCCCGTTCACCGTGCTTGCCCCGACCAACGATGCCTTTGCCGCAGCGATGGAAGCGCTCGGTCTAACCCCTGAAACTGCCGCCAGCAGCCCTGAACTGCTGGCCGCTATTTTGAGCTATCACGTGATCCCCGGCCGCTACCAGTTCGTCAACCTGACCGCTGGCCCGGCGTTGGATACCTTGGAAGGTAGCCCGGTTCAGTTCCGCCTTGATGGCGGTGTACTCACCGCAAATAATGCCATAGTCGGCGATATTGACATGCTAGCTTCGAATGGCGTCATTCATGCGCTCGAAGGCGTGCTGATGCCGCCGTCAGCCGCGGCGGTTATTCCGGTGCATATGCGCGTCGCCCATCTGTCACCCGATTCTGGCAGTGTTGACGTGTATGTGAATAACGCATTAGCTCTGGAAGACCTGGCCTTCTCGGCGGTCTCCCCGTGGATGGTTCTGCCTGCTGGTACCTACAGCGTGGCGGTTGCGCCTGCTGGAACCTCGCTTGACGATGCAATCCTCGGCCCGATTGAACTGCCGCTGGCGGTGAATTCATGGGTGACAGTAGCGGCAGTTGGCTCATCTTCGGGTGACGCCCCCACGCTGGCCGCGCAGATCATCCCTGAAGACTACAACCCAATTGCTGAAGGTAACGCCCGCGTGACCGCGCTGCATGCCATTGAAGGTGGGCCGAGCGTGAACGTGCTCATTAACGGCAGCGCGACCATCAACGGCCTACAGTTCCCCGGCAGCTACAATGAAGCCGATGGCAGCCCGAATGACGGCGCCTACACCGTAGAACTCGCGGCTGGCACCTACGATATTGTGGTTCAGGGCGGCGGCGCTGTGCTGTTCGAACTGCCGGATACCACGCTGGAGGCTGGCACGAATTACATACTGATGATCGCCGGTACAGTGGATAGCCCCCTGCCGGTGTTTTCAGCAACAGCACAATAAACATAGTATCAATAGCCTTCGCCTGCCGCGTGGCGGGCGAAGGCTGCCATCTATAATCACAATAAGAAGGGGCGACCTGTTTTGGTCGCCCCTTCGCTTTCCTTCCGCATCTCTGAGGTTCAAATTTCCTTCCGCACACCCGGCCTCTTGGCGGTTTAAACCTGTTTCTTGTTCAATCCCGTTCCTCTATAAAGGCAAATCATCGGGCGTGCCGGGAACAGTTTCGCCTTCAGCGTCAATCGGTTCAGTGAGCGTTTCGCTAATCGGCGGCGGCTCTTCAACTTCGGGCAGCGGTTCAGTCATAATTTCGCTTGGCTTGATCGCTTTGATTTCAGCCGTATCATCGGCAATTATCGTCGGCACTGGCGGCATCGGCGTAGTTTCAGGGGGCGGCGGCGGAATTTCCGGCGCGGGTTGAGGCGGCACGTTATCAGGAGAGGCAATGCTTTGCGGGCGGGTGAGCATGGTCGTCAGTATTCGCTTAATTTCATCTTGCAGGCGTGCGCGAAACTGCTTTAGGGTTTCACCCTGCCGCTGCCCGGTAAAGGCGTAAGTGTAGTTTTCTTGCAGGCTGTTTCCAGCAACCGACATATCCGGTTCCCATGCGTCCAACAGCGCCCAACGACTGCCGTCACATTCGTAAAGCTCAAAGAAAAGGCGAATTTCGCCGCGCATCCCACGAAACCGGATGTCCATGGAAATTGGCAGCTGCGGCGTGCGTTTTAGCCGTTTGCCAAAATCCTTCATCAGCAGTGTGGCGCAGGCGCGGGCGTTGTTCTGCACCTGCGTCGGCGTCCAACTTTCGCCTTTTTTAACGGCTTTGTTCAGCTTCTTGATCGTGCGCGACCCTGCGATGGACTGTGTGCGCGCCAGCCGCCCGTAGGCATCATACTGGCTGATGCGAATTCCGGTGACCTGCCAACCGCGCAGCTTTGCGCCGTCGCCGCCAACCAGCACCTTGCGAGCAAAGTAGGAACCTGCCTCGCAGGGCGTGGGTAAGGCATCGCTTTGCGCTTGCTGCTGCCATAACTGTCGCCGCCCGGCGTTTGTATCCGGGTTGAGCATCGGGTTGATGCGATAGGGCGGCTGCCATGCGGGAAAACCGGGATCGCGATCAAAAATGAGCCGCAGAATAATGGTCAGCAGCCAGATGATGACCAGCAGAATCCCCAGTGCCGCGACGACACCGGCAATGAACAGCGGATTATCAGGCTGTAAGGGCATGGCCGCCTTCCCATCAGAAAGCTAAATCTACAGCTCACTATAACCGAATTCGCAGCCTACGCCAAACCTCAGCCGGCTGGTTCGAAGCGATAAATGGCGCCGTCGTAATCTACCAGCAGCAGTTCGCTATCTTCGTCCACCCCGAATGAGCTGATCAATTGGCCGCTGTAAGAGGGGATGAAAACCGCCGTTCGCCATGTGCTGTTTGCGTCAGGCCATAATGTCCAGATAGTGCTGCTGCCCCAATCGCCGTAGAAATACACCCCGGTTAATTGTGGCAGAAGCTCGCCGTGATAGACGTAGCCGCCGATCACCGTTACGCCTTGCGAATGGTCGTAGGTTGCGACGGGCAGGGTTACATTATCCGGCGGGTTCGCAAACCCGGTTTGATACATGCCTTCATAGGCATTCCAGCCGAAATTCAGGCCGCCGGCGCTTTCCGCCGCTTCGAAGTTGATTTCTTCGTAGGCACTACCGCCTACGTCTCCAATATAGAGATCGCCAGTTTTAGAGTCAAAGCTGAAGCGCCACGGGTTACGCAGGCCATACGCCCAGATTTCAGGCAGTGCCGATGAATCGCCGACGAATGGGTTATCATCTGGCACGGTATAACCTTCGCCCTCTCCAGAGACATCAATCCTCAGAATTTTACCCAACCACGTCTCCAGATTTTGCCCGTTGCCATGAGGATCGCCCTGTGAACCGCCGTCGCCAAAACCGATATACAGGTAACCATCCGGCCCGAAGGTTAAATGGCCGCCGTTGTGGTTGGAGTAGGGCTGCTCCTGCGTCAGGATAATCTGCACGTTGTTCTCATCGGCAGTATTCGCATCGTCTGCGCTCACGAGATAGCGCGCGATCACAGTATTACCGTTTACATCGGTGTAATTGACGTAGAAGCGGCCACTTTCAGCATAATCCGGCGCGAAAGCCAACCCTAGCAAGCCGCGTTCAGTATAGTTCGATCCAAGCGCTTCCGGGCTGATCAGATCGCTGATATCCAGAAATGGCGTTTCCAGCAGGCTGCCGTCCTGATGAATCCGGATTAGCCCGTTTTGCTGTACGACAAATAGTCGCCCGCTGTCATCCCCGGCGTGAGTCACAAAGATCGGGTGGAACAAATCGCCAATGATCTGCACCAGCTGTACGCCCTCACGGGATGGTACTTCCTGCGCTGCCGCTGGAAGGCTTAATGCCATCATCAGAATCGCTAACATCATGACAATAAAACGATTCATCCTAACGCTCCTCTTAGTCTGGCTGTCCTATTTGCCCGTTTAGTTCAGCGCCGGGCCGGCGATGCCAATCACCAGTCGATCCGGAGTGAGATAGCGGCTGGCGGCGGCTTTCAGGTCTTCAGCTGTCAAACGGTTGATCTGGTCGGGAAACTCAATCAGATAATCCAGCCCTAACTGATAGATTTCCATGCTGAGAATGGTTGAAGCGATGCCTTCGTTACTTTCGAGCTGTAACGGCAGCCGCCCGACCACGTAAGCCTGATTATCCTCAAGGTCTTCCTGTGATACCTTTTCGTCGCCTAAACGCCGCAGTTCGTCAATCGAGCGGTCAATCGCTAAGTCTACGTTGGTCGGGTTTACCCCGGCCATCACATACCACGGTGTAGGTCCAAGCCCGCCGTCCATCTGGCTGTAGGCATAATAGGCCAGCCCCAAACGTTCGCGCACGCTAGCGCCGATGCGCCCCATCATCCCGAATTGACCTAGAATACTATTTGCCAGCATTGCCGCAAGGTAATCCGGTGCAAATCGGGATGGGCCAACTGCCCCTAACACTACATCCGATTGGGTTTTGCCGGGCAGCGCCACTGCGCTGCGGCGAGTAGCATCCAGTAGTGGAAGTTCAGGCAGTGCCGGTGTCGCTGGTTGTTCAGAATTTTGCCAGTCCTCAAAATGACGGCGCACAATCTCCAGCGCATCGCCAGCTTTAACCGCGCCGGCAACGGTGATGATCATGCCCGCAGGCCCGTAAACGCTGCGACGATATTCGCTGATGTCATCGAGCGTGAGATCCGTCACCGTTTGTATTGATCCGCGCCCGCTGTAGTGATAGGGATGATTCGCCGGATACAACGTCTCATAGAATGCCCGGCTGGCACGGTAGCGGGTGTTCTGCATTGCAATTTGCAGCCCCGTGAGTACTTCTCCGCGCAGCCGCTCGATCTGCTGTGTCGGGAAAGTAGGGCGGCGCATTGAATCCGCCAGCACATCCAGCACAATATCCAGATCTTCCGCCAGCGATTTGCCGCCGAAACTGTTGCGATGGTTGCCAGAGCCGAACCCGGCATCTGCGCCGATATCTTCCAGCGCCGCCGCAATCTGATTGAAATCCCGTTTTTCCGTACCGCGCATCAAGGCTTCAGCAGTAAGCGATGCCAGCCCGTTCTTTTCAGGCGTTTCATATAGGCCGCCCGCGCGAAATGAGCCTCGAACCACGACCGATTGCGCGGCAAAATTCTCATAGACCAGCACCACGATGCCGTTAGCCAGCGTTTCGCGGTGAATATTCTGCGAATTGGGAAGTGAAGGAGTTACCATTGTCATTATTCGTCCACTTCCTCAAATGAAAATTCGTCTTCGCCGGTAGGGATGAAACAGCCGATGATGCGGGACTGCGGCTTCAGATATTTATGTGCGGCTTCGTTCACATCCTCCAGCGTGACCGCCTCAAGACTTTGAACGTAGTTCTCAAACCACTGGTAGCCACCAAAATTCTCAGAAAACGCCAGCCAGAAGGCCTGCCGTGTGACCTGTTCGGTGCTGTAGGCGAATAATGCCCGTGCTTGCTTCTTAGCGCGCGCGAGTTCGGCTTCAGTGATATCGCCTTCGAGGACGCGATCAATCTCGCGCTGAATCGCCGCTTCTACTTCTTCACAGGTGCGGCCATCGCGAACGGTGGCGCTGATCGAGTAGAGATACGGGTCAATCGTCGGCACCAGCCCGCCATCCACATGGGCCGCCAGTTCAGTTTCAACCAGCGCCTTATATAACCGGCTGGTTTTGTTATCAATGCCGCCACCGCCCAGCCCAGACGGGCCGCACAGCACGCTGCTTAAGATGGACAGCTTGAACCAGTCGGGGTCTGAAGCCGGTGGCGCTTTATAGGATATATCAATGAAGGCGCTGCCGCCGGGACGTTCTACGTGCACGCGGCGTTCACCATTCTGCTCCGGCTCCGGTCGGCTGAATAGTTTAGGCTGCTCGCCGGCAGGGATGCCTTCGTAAAGTGCGCGAATTTTCGCCAGCATTTCTTCGCTGTTGAACGCGCCCACCGCCACCGCAATCGCGTTGTTCGGCATATAGTGCTGCTGATAATGCCCGTATAAGTCGTCGCGAGTCATGTTTTCCAGATCGAACATGTCGCCAATAATCTCGTGATGATAACCATGCACGCGGAAAGCCGCTGCCTGCATCTCTTCGCCTAGCCAGAAGGTTGGCGAGTTTTCCGCCCCCTGCCGTTCCGAGATGATCACAGTGCGTTCGCTCTCGACCTCTTCCGGGTCGAATTGGGCGTTGATCATCCGGTCAGCTTCGATCTCTAAGCCTAGTTCATACTTATCTACCGGCAGCGTTTCATAATAGGCGGTGTAATCGAAAAAGGTCTGCGCGTTCCACGATCCCCCCGCGCGATCTATCGCCTTGTCCAGCGCGCCCGCTGGAAACTTATCGGTGCCTTTGAACATCATGTGTTCGACCCAGTGCGAAATACCGGTGGTGCCGGTTTGTTCGTTGCGGCTGCCAATGCGATACAGCACCCACCAGCTAACCAGCGGTGCGCTGTGAACCTCTTTGAGCAGTACGGTCATGCCATTTTTGAGGATATGTTTGGTGACTTCACCCACAAATGACTCCTTTTCAAGTCGTGTGCTGTGCCTAAACAAGTAAGCATAGCGCGCTGTTATTGGATTTAGATTAACGCGGGATGGCGAATTTTAGACTGTAGGGGCAATCTGCCGGGTTGCCCCTATAAACTGCGCTTTACTACCTTCACCTTGAGAGGTTAAGGGATGAATTTTGTAGGGGTGTGGCATGTCGCCCCATATTGCCACAGTGCAGCTTTCACCCCCACTCATGGGGGCGGCCGCGTCAGTCCCCGGCGTTCTAGGAATTTTTCTTAGCGCCCCTGGCGAAACTACGCCGTCACCGGCTCATTTTCCACTGTTTTGAAGGCGGGTTTTCCCGCCTTGCCTTTCATATAAGCGCCGCCCACCGCAAGGTAGTCGTAACCGCCGTTTACCAGCTCGTTGTAATCGGGGATCATGCGGCGGCCATCTATGATCAGGTAGGGCGTCGGGCAGATCTGCTCGATAGTGCGCGAAAGGCCGCGAAATTCTTCCCAGTCCGTTGAGATGAACAGGATATCCGAACCCTGAAGCGCCTCTTTCACCGAAGAGTGATAGCTGATCTTCTCGAATAGGTGGTTGTCCTGCGGGTTGAAGTAGCGTTTGGCTTCTTCAATCGCCAGCGGGTCATATGCGCGAATTTCCTTCACGCCCCGCGCCAGCAGTGATTCCACCACCTTCAGCGACGACGAATCGCGCATATCATTGGTGCGCTGCTTGAAAGACAGGCCGAGTAGGGCGACGGTTTTATGATTGAAGCTGGCGCCCCCTTCCTGAATTGCCCGGTCAATCATATAGGTCTTCTGATACTCATTGATCTGAAACACTGATTCCAGCAAGTCGGCTTGTACACCGGCGCTCTTGAACTGGTGAATTAGGGATTGAATGTCTTTGCCGAAACAGGAACCGCCCGCGCCGTTAGAGACATAAGACCCCCACGTGCTGATGCGATTATCGCTGGTCACGCCGCGCTTCAAGTCTTCCATTCGCACGTTCGGAAAATTCTCGCCAAGCCGCGCGCCCACACCATTCCAGAATGAAATGTAGGTCAGCAGCAGCGTGTTCGCCAGATACTTGATCCCTTCCGCAGTTTCCGGCGTGGTCTCGATATAGCGAATTCGCACGTGATTCACGAACTGCGAATAGATGCGGCGGATGATCGAGAAATCGGCTTCGCTGTCTGCGCCCACCACCACCCGGTCAGGGCGGCGGGATTTCTCCACCGCGTCGCCTTCTGGCAAAAATTCGGGATTAGAGGCGATGCCCACGTTTGGCACATGATGCTTCTTGAGGATGTTTTCCAGACGGCGCGCAGTGCCTACCGGAACTGTGCTCTTGTTGATCATCACCACCCGGCGCTGATCTTTACGCGCTGCCAGTGCCATAGAAAGTGTTTCCAGCGCTGCATCGTAATAGCTCAAATCCGTTGCGCCATTAGCGCCGGGGGGCGTGGGCAGGCATAAGAAAATAGCGTCGGTGCCTTCGATAATGTTGGCAATTTCGTTGGTGAAAAAGAGATAGCGATCCTTGGTGTCTGCAATCGCTTCGGCCAATCCCGGCTCGTTCACATAATGCTCGATCTTGCTCTTTTCGCCGCTGTTGTAGGCGCCAATGCGAGTTTGATCAATATCATAGGCATATACCTCATGCCCGTATTCAGAGCATACGGCGGCATGGGTTAGGCCGACGAAGCCAGTTCCAACCACAATGATCTTCATAACAGTCGTTCCTCCGCGTCATGCGCGTCTATGAGCAGTGCAAATGCCAGAAGTGTAATCGCCATGCCAGCTTTAGGGTATGGCAAAGTTATCCGACCCGTTTCGCCATCAGTAAATCGGGTTTTCCGAATCCATTCGCATCTGGCACGATGCCCGTGAACACAAATCCGCATTTCTGATAGAACTCGTAAGGATGGCGTTTCAGGTTTTGAATCCGCGCCAGATGTTCCAGCGGGTTAGGGTACAAATCAATTCCGTGCAGGCTGGTTAGTCCCAACTCGTCGTCGCTGCCCAGATAAATTGTCAGGCCGCCGCGCGCCTTTACCTGTGTTTCTAAATCGGCTGCCAATGCCCGCCCGATGCCATGCCCCTGATAGCCGGGATCAACCGCCAGCGGGTGTAGTTCCCATGCAAACGGCTCGTAAGTCAGGATGCCGCCAATCCAACCGATGGCAGTATTGCTGTCCCCATCAACCGCCACCCGGCTGATCCGGTCGTCGGCAAATGACTCCGCAATTTCTTCCCTCGCTTCTTCTACCGTCGTCATATAGTCCGGCGCAATCGTGCGAAAGGCGTGGGTGCAAAACTGCGCGATCTGCTCGATAGCGCGATGATCATCGGGAGTAAGTGCGCGTATTTCTACTGGCATAGAATCGCTTTCAGTCTCTATCGCTCAATCCTGCGCCAGCATCAGCCCGGCAGCCCGCCGCCCAATTTCGACCGCAAAGTTAGTGCCACGATCCCAGGGATACACATGGCTCATGCTCGCCCAGTACAGTCCGGGAATCGGCGTGTCCAGCGGCGGCACATGCTCGCTGTGATTCACGTAGGGAACCGGCTGTGCATAGGGCGCTCTGAACACCCACGTCTTGCGAATCCAGTCTTTGTTGAAGGCCGGGTTAACTGTCGGCAGCACTTTTATGAAACGTTCGACGATCTCATCATCGCTCAGTTTGAAATATTCGTGATCCACCGGCGCGTAATCGCCGCAGTACAGGATGTGATCCCCGCCATAATGTGCCTTGTCCATCCAGTTGGTGTGTTCAACCAACGCCAGAAATGGAAACGGATTCGCGTTCTTGTCAGCGCTCTTTGCCGGAAGGTTCAGCCAGTAGGTGCCGTCGGTCATCAACTGCTGCTTGATGGCGATCACCACGCAGACCGCGCCGATGCTGTGCAGCGAGGCGATATTCTTCCCAAAATCAGTCTCGCGCAGTTCCGGCGCAAGTTTCAGCAGCAGCCCCGGTGAAGTCGTCGCCAGCACCCGATCAAAGACCTGTGTTTCGCCATTCACGGCCAGCGCCGGCTTGCCATCCTGCGCGGTGATGCCCTGTATCGGGGTTTCAAGATGAATGGTCACGCCCTTAGCCTCAAGCTGCTTTGCCAGCGTATCCATAAACGCCTGAAAGCCGCCCTCAAATGTGCCTAAACGCAGGCTGCGGGCTTTCACGCGCGCCCACATCCACGCCATATTCACCTTGTCGTACTCTTCACCAAATTTGCCGATCAGCAGCGGGCGGAAGAACTTCCCATAGGCATCTTCGCCCATATACTTCAAAAACCATTCGTTGGCTGTCACCTTTTCTAGCGATTTCCAGTCCGGCGTCAGCTTGATGAACACGCCTGCCAAGCCAAAGCGCATCTTCGAAAAGAATGGCAGCGGCAGAAACATCGCTGATGGCGAAATCTCCGAACGGTACATTTTGCCGTCAATCCAGTAGCTGGTTTTCGGGCGCGGGAATAGCACTTTATCGCTCACGCCCATCTCTTCAATCAGCTTCAGCAAGTCTTGATCGGTCTGGAACCAGTGATGATAGAACTTCTCCAACGACCAATCCCAGTTATCGTCGCTGAAGCCGCTGGCGAGGCCGCCAACCCGTTTTTCAGCTTCGTAAATCGTAACTTCGTGGCCCTGCTTTACAAAATCCCACGCGGCGGACATGCCAGCGACGCCCGCGCCAATGATTCCAATGTTCAACCTGTCACCACCTTATTCTCATTGTCAGTGTCGAGCGATTGTGCTGAACGCACGGCTTTTAAGTTCAAGCCCATCCGCGTCAGGAAATAGAAGCCCGCCAGCGTCGCCGGCAGCCACACGATCACATGCAGCACAAACGCATAAGCCAGCGCCTGATCATCGGCTACGCCTGCCGCCGTCATTACCGTGACCACGAAAAATTCAAACACGCCTAACTGACCCGGCGACGCGGGAATCAATCCCGCCAGATTGACCACTCCCACCGCCAGAATCATCAGCGGAAAGCCTACGTCAATATGCATCGCGAAAGCCACTATCCAGTAGCCCACCGCCGCCAGCAGCCACGTGCCGTAAGAAGTGATGACCGCGCCCAGCAAGTCTTTAGGGGTACGCAGCCCCTCAAGCCCCGCCAGCACTTCATCGCCCAGCTTCATCACGATACCTTTAATTTTCGCTGGCAAAATGGAAGCCACAACTTCCAGCAGCTTGTGAAACCACAGCGGCTTGGCGGCGGCGGTGAAGAAGATCACCAGCGCGATTGCAAATAGCGGCGCGGCGGCATTGGCCATAGATTGCAGCGTGGGGTCCGGAAGTTGCAGCATATTCAGCGAAATAACCACAAAGGTGACCATCACCACGCCGTCAAAAATGCGTTCGGTCAGCGTGACCACCGTCGCCGGGGCAATCGGCACTTCCTGATCTCGCCGCAGCAGCGCAATCCGCAAAATCTCGCCAGCACGCAGCGGATAGATATTGTTGCCCATATAGCCGACACAAGTTAGTTTAGTGAGCGGCCACAGCGGAACGCGCTTGAGCGAGCGCAGCAAAAACTGCCAGCGCCACGCGATCACCACAATAGCCAGCAAATACCAGAACGCCGCGAAGATCAGCAGCAGAATATCTGCGCTGCGAATTGCATCCAGCACCGCTTGAAAGTTCAGCCCGCGTACCGAAAGAAACAAAAATACAGCGCTGATGCCGATGCCAATAAAAACCAGAAGGCGCTGCTTTGAGGTCATAGGGAATAGATTTCCATGATATGTCTGCGCATTATAATCCAGCGTGATCTGACGAGGTATCCCTTTTATACACGCCATCGCGCTAGTTTGCTTGTCCTAGCTTCGTTTCAGTATTACACTTTACCATGCCGTTAGTAAGAAAGGGGGTTGTTGACGTGGATGAGAACAGGCACCCCGATGAGCCTGAATGGCTGGATGAATTTCGTGATCTTGCCAATCGTGAGCTGCAAGAAGGATCATCTTGCGAACAGGTTCACCCTGTCGTCGAAAGCTGGTATCACCGCATGCTTCAGCAGCCGCCGCCGCAGTCCCGCGATTCGGTGCTTCAGGCGATGGCCTGTCTGGCAACCGAAGTGCTGCACAGCTCACCTGATGAAATGGTAGATGATATTCTGGCGGTGGTGGATGAAGACACACTGGTTTCATGGATTGAATACGTTTTAATGGTCGGCCGTGCCTTTGAAGGCGGGCTGCGCGGCGGCGAATTGGACGATCTATAGATCAGAATTGAACAATGAGGAGGAGAGGCGCATAGACCATGCGTCTCTTTTTTTATTCTAAAACTTCGAATAGCGTATCTAAAGCGCAGGTCTTTGGAGACGATCATGGAAAACTACACGTTTGATCTACAGCGTATTTTTATTGGCGCCACGCCGCCAATATTTTTGCTGGAAGTTATGCTGCGCACCACGTTCTTATTTATTTATACGCTGGCTGTTTTACGGCTTATCGGGGCGCGGGCTGCCGGCCAATTATCGCTGTTTGAACTGGTGATAGTGGTTGCGCTTGGCTCGGCGGTGGGCGACCCTATGTTTTATGCCGATGTTCCGCTGATCTACGGGATAATGGTGATCACCATTATCGTGATTTTACAGCGGATCGTCCTCATCGTGACCAACCGCCATCGTAAACTAGAACAGCTGCTGGAAGGCCATACCCATCGCATAGTTGTAGACGGCCAGATAGATGAGAATGGCCTCGCGCATACCACCATCTCCAAGCAGGAAGTGATGATGGAACTGCGCCAGAAGGGGGTGGAATTTCTGGAACAGGTGCGTTGTGCTTATCTGGAATCAGATGGCCATGTAAGCGTATTTCTTATAAGCAATGCGCAGCAGTGGGCTGGTCAGCACACATCGATCATGCCCGAAGATCTCGCTGAACGCAGGGCGCATCAGCCGCAGGGCGCATCAGCCCTGAAGCAGCGATTGTGCGCCATCAATCCAAATCTCAGTGCCGCTAATATGCTTGCTCAGGTCGGATGCTAGAAACAAGACCAGATTGCCCACATCTCCGGCTTTGCCCGGGCTGCCGCCCGTCAATGGGATGCTGCCTTTTGGAAATTCGACGGGTGTAGCCACCGTATCCAGATCGCGCTTTTCGGTATTTTCGTCAATTTCAGACTCGATAGCCCCGGGACAGATCACATTTACACGCACATGGAAGGGTGCCAGTTCCAGCGCGATCATTTTAGCAAAGGCGACCTGCGCCCCCTTCGATGTGGCGTATGCGCTTGCGCCTGTATTGCTGAACATGCGCGTGCCGTTGACTGATGACGTGATGATCACCGATCCGCCATTCTTTTTGAGATACGGCACTGCATATTTCACCGTCAGAAAAGTGCCTCTCAAATTGTTGTTCATCGTCTCATCCCATTCTTCGACGATCAATTCTTCAAGCGGCGCCCAAACGCCGTTAATTCCGGCGTTTGCAAAGACGATATCCAATCGCCGCCACTGGCTGAAAATACGGCCTGTCGCCTGCTGCATCGAGTTTGCGTTAGAAATATCGCCCTCAATCACCAGCGAATCGCCGCCTATGTGGCGAATTTGCGACTGAGTTTGGCGCAGTTCCTTTATGTTTCGGCCTAATAACGCCACCTTTGCGCCGGCTTGAATCAGCCGTATTGCTGCGGCCTGTCCCAAACCTGAGCCAGCCCCTGTGACCAACGCCACTTTATCGTTCAATTGCACGCTAATAGCCATTAGTTTCACCTTAGAAGAGTAAGCGCAGCGGCAGCAGTTCTCGCCATCACTCCATCACTCATCAAATGCCATCCATGAAATAAAATAAGTTGAGCTAGAGGGGTGCTGGCAGCTTGTACAGACCGGAGGCAAGCTGGCGAGAAGCGATTGCCCCCGGGTCGAAGCGCTGCGTGTAGAGGAGTGAGTAACGAGAAGAATCGCTAAAAATTACGATCTATGCTGGCATGAAAGCAAATTAGCGTGCATGCGCGTTACGTAAATCCCGAATCTCATCATGTACCCGCCGCAGCTCTTGATACTGACGTTCCGCGATCTGGCGGGCTTTATCCGGAAGCGGCGTATCTAGCACTTCTTTATAAACCGCTTTCGTCTTGTCTTCATCCGCCTCAAGGGTGTCCAACACGCTTTCTTCGGTGGCCGGGCTAAGTACCGCGCGAATATTCTCCCACCCACGCCGCATGCTGCCGGTATCGGTGCCAAATTCTTCTGGCTTGCCGTTGTACTGCAAAATCAAATTTGAAAGTTGGGTTGCAAATTGGTTCCGTTGTTCCGAAAACTCGGTGAACAATTTCTTGAAACGATCTGTTTCTACCGTATCTGCGGCCTGCTCATAATTTTCGCGCGTATCAATACACCGCTGTACCAGCCGGTTCAGCGCCTTAATCGTTTCTTCCGGTACCGCCTTCTGATCGTTTTCTAGATTCATGCCGCCTTGCGCGTCCGGTTCAATCAAGTTCCGGGCATTTAAGGGATTTTCTGAATAGGTGGACATATACCATCTCCATGTTCACTGTCGCTATTTAATCACTGTAACTGAGAACAGGAGGTTGGCGTTCGCACAGGCGAATAGTTTTTTTCTGGCAGTAGTTCCCAAATTGGCGTAGGTCAATTGACTGGGCTGACTGCTTTATTGCCACCAATTGAACCCATCAGGAAGACGTTCGGTGCCGGGGCCGGGCGGGGACTCCAGTGGCGGCGGCAGCTGCGGTATTTCAGGCCGTCTCCCAATACCAGCGCGAACGCCTTGCGTCGCCGCGGGCTGCCTTTTCGGCAGACGCTGCCTGTTTAGCACCAATGCGCCTAACCCTAAAAAGGCAGCGGCCCCGGTCACGACTGTGCCAATATAGGGAAGGGCGATTACCAGTGACAACAGAAATGCGCCCGCAAGCAGATAAATATAAGAATCTGTCAGCCTGCCTTTGGGACGGTATACGCGGCTTAAAGCGGCGCGCCCGATTGCCGTTGCGACCAGTGCGCGGGAGAAAAACAGTGCAATAAAATAGAACATCACCGCGCCGCTGAAATTAATTGCCACCATCACAAGCGTTATAATCAGCGTAATTTGCTCAACGCCCAGCAGTGAAATGATCAAGATGATCAGCAGGCTTAAGAGGATAGAAATCAGCACCATCGGAAACGAAAGGATGAAGATCAACAGCCCTAACCCGATGCTGGTCAGTGTTCGATAGCGGATGATTGAAATCGGCCCGTTGATCGAACGCGGCGCCAGCGTCACCACAACCACGCCGATGATCGCTAGTGTAAGAAATTCGCGTAAAACCTGCCGTAGATACTCGCCAATCGCGCCGCCAATATCCTGTTGGCTGGCAATCGCGGCGGTGTCAGGTATCACCCGCTCATAAACAATCGTGGTCACGTGTCCAAGAATTTCACCTTCTGATGGCGAGCGATAGCGCAGCGTGCCGCCAATCCATCCCTCCGGCAGCACAATCAGGCCGGGCGGTTGCAAAGTAACGTCTGAATCGACCAGCTGAATCAATGTTTGCAGTTCGCCCACGCCATTAGATTGGCGGTCACCCACGCTGGCGGTAACGTCTCCCCCAATCGGCGCTGCAATTCTTAGCGTCGTCCCTGAAAAATCAACATTGCCGCCAACCGTCCCATAAATCAGCAGTTGATAGCCAATAGCGCCAACGTTGCCGGGTACGCGGGCATCAATCTGCGTGCTCAGCGCGGCGCTGTAGACGGTGCTTAACGGGCTTTTTAGCGTGGCGTCAGAAGTGATATGCAGAATGCCGCCGAAGAAAATCACATCTTCAGCAATTTCACCGCTAACCTCAAGTTTCCCCGCCGCGATCATAGTGCTGCCCTGCACCTGTCCGCTGATGGTGACGTTGACAGCAGCCCCCAGAATGTCGCCGCGCACTTCACCTGCGACAGTCAGAGTTCGGCATATGGCATACAATGTGCCATTTACGACTTCCTCTTCACTGATCTCACAATCGCTCCCCTGTAGAAACTCGCTGGCGTGCAGCGAGCCAAAGGGGATGAGCATGAATAGGCAAATGACGAATAGACGAAAGCGCATGCCAACTCCATAGCGGGCAAATTTGCTGATCGGTGATGCTGTTCGCTGGATTGTATAGCGTTCAGGCGTTCATGGGAAATCTTAATTCTAAGTTAACGATTCTTCGTTTACAGTGAAGCTGTTGTGAGATTATTTTATTGACAAAGCATTAATCCTTAAAGGGTTGAGACATGGTACTACTGAAGCGAACCGAAACCGCGCGAACGTTGAACCCGGCGCCCGTACCTGTGGTGGATAATAGTATTCGCCTGACCTTACAAATTAGCGGGCCAAAGGGTAGAAACATCACCCTTAAGTTGAAAAATCGCCTCTTGATCGGCAGCGGCAGCGCCCATTGGGATCTGGATTTAGACCTTGCTCATCTGGGGGGTATGCAAGCAGGGGTTTCCCGGCAGCATCTCGCACTCACCACCGATGGCGACATCGTGCTGGCGGAAGACCTGAACAGCGCCTCTGGAACGCGCATTAACGGCGTCTTGATGCAGCCCGGACGGCAAATTCGCGTGCGAACAGGCGATGAACTGGCCTTAGGTGATTTATTGATGACCGTTCGTATTGTGCGGGCAAGCTAAATAATTTCACTTTCTGAAGTGAGCAAAATTGTCGCCCATCTCCTCACCCCGTCGCGCTTTTTCCCCTCGCCCTGAGGGAAAGAGGCCGGGGGTGAGGGCTGGGATTTCTCCCCCCTTCAACCTTTAACCCCCTTTCCCCTCATCCCTTCTTTGCCCTTTCCCCTTTCCCCCATTTCGCCTGTTTGCGGTCACATGCAAATAGTGGGTATAGTGTGGTGATTCTTAGGATGAGCTTCCTGACCAGCACAGAGTATGATGACCAGAAGTTTCTCAAATCGCGTATTCGCCGGGATATGTGGCGGTCTGGCAAGCTCCACACGCCTAAATGCGTGGTTGTGGCGCATCCTCTTTGCAATCCTGACCATCGCCAGTCAGGGCGTCTTTCTTGTGATATATCTGCTCCTGTGGTGGATCGTGCCGCAGGAATCGCTGGCCGCGCGCAGGCGTGGTTTCCCCTTCATTTTCGTGATACTCATCATCGCTGCTGGCGCTGCTTTGTGGATCGCTGATCTACGTAGTTTGCTGCCTACCCCCGCGGGTGTCAGCCTGCTCTGGCCGATCTTGCTGCTGGCGCTGGCGATTGTCTATTTCTTGAAGCAAATTCGCACCGGCGGGGCAGCCACATGAAAAGCTTTCGCCGCACGAATCTTCTCTGGGGTATCGTTCTTCTGGCAATTGCAGCCTTTGTGCTGGCGTATGCGCTGGGCTATGTTCCTGCCGGCGTATGGGATACGGCGCTGCGGGCTGCTCCAGCGCTGTTGATCTTAGGCGGCCTTTCTATGCTGCTGCGCGGGCGCGTGCCTCTAGGCAGCCTGCTTTCGCTGCTGATCACGCTGGCGCTGGTTGCGGGCATCGGCGTAACTGCATTTAGCCAGCGAGCCGGGCAGCAGCGCGATGATAATAGGGTGCAAATTGCTCAGGCACTGGACCCCGGCGTGAATTTGCTCCGTATTCAAGTAGATGCGCTGGCGACAGATATAGAAATCACCCTGTCAAATGATCCTGCAAGCGGTGTCACCGGCCAATTTGTGGGTAGTTCCGAAAGTGAAGTAGACGTTAATTTCAGCATCGGTGCTGATAACAGCGCCACGCTGGCGATCCGCGAGTCACAACCTGCCGGGCTGCCGCGTCTGGATCGTATTGGGCGCGGCGCGCTGACCCTGAATTTGCCTGCGGGCGTGCCGGTGGATATTGAGCTGGTCGGGCAGGATGGCGATGCTATCCTCAACCTCGATGGCCTCGATCTCGAACGCTTGAACGTAGATGTGGCGCGGGGCAATCTGGCGGCAACGCTGCCCGATTATCAACCGGTGCTCATCGGCTTGAACGAAATCAACGGCTCGCTGCGGGCAGGCGATGGCACGCTTACACTGATTTTGCCGCAGGCGATGCCTGCTCGTTTGCAGCTTGATCGCGGCGGCGGTGGCATTGATCCTGTTTACGATCCGGCGATATTCAATTATCTGGTGGGAGATGTGCTCGAAAGCCGGGCGATAGACCCTTCGGGGAACTTCCTACAATTTACGCTGACAGCGCCGCGCGGTCAAATTCGCGTCGAGAGTTTGCCATGAGCGAAGACGTAGACTGGCATGGCCTGGCGAATTCAACTTTCGAACCGCCCGATCCAGCGATTGGATATTCTATCCGGCCAGCGCAGTTTGCTAGCGGCATGGCCGAATCCGAAACAGGTTCACTATTTTGATCTTCAACATGGCACCAAATTAGATCACCTCAATTTGGACGAGCCTGAATCGCCGGATCGTGATCTACCGGCGTGGGCTGAATATCAAAAAACGCTGATAGCGCCCAATGAAGTCGCGCTGCCAGTGGTGAAGGGCAAACGCCTCACAGTGTATTCCAGCGCCAACCGCGCCATACAGCTGATTCAGGATGGTGCTGCCTTCACCCTCAACGCGAATGGCAGCGAAACATCGCTTGAACTGGAACCGAATATAGAGATCGTCCGCATTGCGATGGATCGTACCGTTGGCTTGCTGGCTTTTCTAGATTATCTGGGGCGGGTGCATATCTATCACCGGCATCTGCGCGTCGGGATATTTGATACCGATCTTACGATTAGCAGCGACTCCTTTCCCCAGTTAAACGTTGCCGATGGCGGCGCTGCAATTATGGTTGGGAACGGCCAGCAGATCGTGATTCTTGAGTCGGATGGACGCATCAAGCGGCGCTATACCACGCATTACCCCTATGGCGTGCTGGCTTGCAGCCCGGATGGCAGATCGCTGGCGCTCAGCGATCTCGATTCTGGCGTGATCCGCATCTACAACGCCTCCAATATGCTCTTGACCCACCAGCGTTTCGCGGTGGATCTGCTGGCAGACGCAAAACGCGCCCAGCTGCTGCCGGTCACCATCACCACCAGCGCCGCCATTAGCACGCTGGCGATCACCAATAAAGGCGCGCTGGCATTCTCTACAATGGGTCTGGTCTGCGTGAGCAATCTTTCCCGCATGAAACTGATCAGTTAGCAAAATCCCCAAAAATAAATTGAATGAATAACAAAGTGCAGAACCCCGCCCCGTTTCGCTGCGATTCACTTCTCTCATCCCTGCGACAGAGGGGGCAGGGCATGGCGCATCCGCCGGCTAAAAATACCGTTCACGCCGTCCTACTGTGCTGCCAGAAAATCTAACGGTGAGTTTCGCCGCTGCGTTCCACCAGTGCCCGCTGGGGAAAGACCAGCCGATCAATGGCGACCATTCCCCGGCTCAGCGCGATGCGGTTTGCGCGCTCAAAGTCGAGATGTAGATCGCGTACTAATTTGGCTTGCCCGCTGGAAGGCTCTAGCGAAAAAATGACGATGGTTGCGGCATATTCGCCCACCGCCAGCACCAGCCATTCATCATTTTCCAGCGCCTTGCGCCCCAACCCCACGGTTGGCAGTTGCGAAGAACGCCACAGCGCCTGCAAAAGAGGCTGCGTCACATTCGGGTTCAGCGGGTGGTGACCGCCAGCATGCACCGGAATAGTCTGGTTGCGCGCGAAAATTGCGTAAAGTATAGGCTGTGACTCAAAACGCGAGCGCAAGAAACCGGTTTGCCCTTGCGAGCGGAGGACCTGTTTCCATGCCTCGCTCTCAGGATTGCGCTCCATGAGTTTTTCGATCACCGCGCGCTGTTCGCTGTATCGCTTGTAAAGCGCATGAAATTGGGCGCGGTTAATCTTTCCGGCAGCATATTCGTCCACCAGTAGTTGTATCTTCTGCCGCAGCGATGCCAGCGCCGTTTTTGGATCTGTAGGCGGATCTGACGGCGCTGGCATTTTGCGCGGCTCTTCTGCCGCCGGTTCTACTGCGGGCAGCGTATAGGCAGGGCGAATCGGAGAGCGCATCTGCGCGTTTGGATCAGGGGTTGATCGTTCAGAGCTGGAGTTTTCGCTCACTCTATCCTCTATTGAAGGCGATATACTCCCTACTGCCTTAGGGTATACTATTTTTGTTCCTTTAACGATAGGACTTCAAGGTTGTTCCACGTCAATCATTATGGCCTCTATTTTACGCCAGCAGTTCGCCTCGATCTTCGCGCAGTGGCGGATCAAGGCTATATCCAGCGCGCGTGGGAAGCGCTGGAGGCTAAATTCTCTGACCCGCAAACCCCGGATATAGATCGTGCGCTGGCCGGTGCTTTACTCGAAAAACTGACCGATCAACCCCTTCATACGGAGCAGGTCGCCTCGGCTTTCCAGCAAACTGCCCGTTCGCCATTGCCTGACCACATGCTTGAGGCGGTAGGCAGCTTGCAAACGCGAATCCATATGCTGGAACTTGTGCGCGACAACCCCGCCATTTCGTCGGAAAGCTGGGGGCATTATGCCGATGACCTGGCCGCGCAGGTAGACGATCTCATCAGAACCAGTGATTCTCAAGATTATGTCACGCTGCTATCACTCGACACCTTGAAACTGCTGGCTGGTCTCGCGCTTGAGCGTGAACGTTGGTTCGAGGAAGGTAAAACCGCTTTCACTCGCGCAATTGAGGGGCAGTTACGCCCGCAGGGATTCATTCAGCCTGCGGTGGAGGCGGATCGTCTTAGCCCCTTCAGCGCCATTGAGCGCCAGATACTGGCGACCCGGTCGCTGGTGCTAATGGCACAGGCGGCCAGCGCCAGCGCCAATCTTGATCTCTGGAATCATAAAGTGCGCGGCGTTTCCGTTGCTACTGCCGCCATGTACCCGATCTATTATTTCTATACCACCGCCAAATGGAGTTGGGATGAGGCGTTAGCGCCCGAAATAGTTCAGGAAGCCTTCAAACGAAATGGTGGCTGGCTTGAAATGGCGCAGCAGCGCTTGCAGCATAAAGATATGGCGCTGGTGCTAGACGACGTACGCCCTATCTGGGATGCCTCTGGCGGCGGCATGACCACGCTCACCCATGGATGGCCGCCAAAGCCAAAGCGCCGGGGCTGGTTTGGATAGTATTCACAACAGAAAGATGATCATGTCAGCATATCAACCCGTAACACCCGAAATTATAGCCTTGCTGCAATCCGCCGTCGGCGCCGATGCCGTGACCACCGCTCCGGCTGAACTTCAGCTTCACGCGAAAGATCAATCGCATCATGCCGCGCATCTGGCCGATGTGCTTATTTACCCGACCAGAGCCGAACAGGTTTCTAGCGTCCTGAAAATTGCCCATCAACACTGCATCCCTGTCACCGCGTGGGGCGTAGGCACCGGTCTGGAAGGCAGCGCCATTCCAGTTTTCGGCGGCATCTCAATCTCGTTCGAGAAGATGAATCAAATTGTGAAGATTTACGCGGATGATTTTCAGGTGACAGTACAGCCCGGCATCGGTCATAAAGACCTGAATGCAATTCTCGCGCGGCAGGGGCTGTTCTTTGCGCCCGATCCCGGCGCCAATGCTACCGTCGGCGGGATGCTGGCGAATAATGCTTCTGGCATCCGCACCGTGAAATACGGTGCCAGCAAAGATAACGTGCTCAAGATGCAGGTGGCGTTGGCCGACGGCACCCTGATTGACGTTGGCTCGCGCTCCGTGAAACAGTCCAGCGGCTATGATCTATTGCATCTATTCGTCGGCAGTGAAGGCACGCTGGGCATCATCACCGAAGCAACCTTGAAACTGGTGCCTGTCCCCTCGCTGATGAGCGCGGTGGTCGCAGCCTTTGAAACCGTGGAGGCCGCCGTTGAAACCGTGGTTGCGGTGCGTGGCAGTGGGCTGGATCCGGCGGCGCTTGAACTAATAGATGCCGCGCACTGTCATATGCTGCGTGAAACCGAAGGCGTTGACCTGAGCGATCATCCAACCCTGTTCATGGAATTTCACGCGGCTCATGAAACCACGCTGCAAGCTGGCCTTGAGGCGGTGCAAGCAATTTGTCAGGAAATGGGCGCGCTCTCTTTCCGCGCCACCACGGACACTACCGAGCGTAAAAAATTATGGCATGCTCGCCATCATTCCTATGAAATCATGGTGCGCTCGCACCCCAACTACCATTTTTTCATCATGGATGTTGCCGTGCCGATCAGCGCCTATCCTGCATTGATCGGCTATGTCGAGCAGCTAAAGCGCGAATCTAGCGTGATTGCCTACATGATCGGCCACGCCGGAGACGGCAATATTCACGTCGAATTCCCCTTTGCCGACGAGGCCGAATACGAACGCTGCATGGTCTTAAATGGCCTGATTATCGAAAAGGCGCTGGAATTAGGTGGCACTATTACCGGCGAGCATGGCGTGGGTATGGGCAAAGCTGTTTACATGGCGAAAGAACACGGGCCGGCGCTGGAGGTGATGCGCGCCATCAAACAGACGCTCGATCCCAAGGGCATCCTCAACCCCGGCAAGCTTTTTATAGACTAACCACCGCCG
>JACSRP010000242.1 GCA_014879665.1 Anaerolineae bacterium
CGAAAGACTTCAGTTCATTTCCCAACCTTAAAGTTTTAGAATCTTTAAGGTTTCTTGATTGCTCATTACACAGCCATAAGCTATACTGCCCTTAAGTGCTCAGTACAAAGTTCAACCTCTCATAAGCGCCACAACGCGCGAACTGAGCCAAAACACGCGACCAATAGAATCATATAACGTGATCAACGACGGGTGATTGCATCCGGCAGATGTATTTTGCTTTATTCGTGCCAGCCTATTGTCGCCACCGCCTTAAGTTAAAGAAAGTTGTTGCCGTGAACGCCCAGGACGCTTGGAATGCAGCTTACGCTCAACTGGAACTCCAGTTGGATCGCCCCACCTTTGAAATGTGGGTGCGCGGCACGGCGTTTATCGGCATTGAAGGCGATACCTTTGTGATCGCCGTTAAAAATGTTACTGCCCGCGATATGCTCTCTCAGCGCCTATACCGCAACGTGCGCCGCCTTGTCGGTGATTTCTATGGCGGTAATGTTGAGCTTCGGTTTGAAGTACGCAAACCTGCCCCCCGCACTGAAAAGTCAGTTGAAACCGAAATGCCACTTTTCAAACTGCTTGCCCAGCAGCAGTCCTCGCCGCAAACAGCCGCGTCAGCGCCAGAAATTTCCAGCAGCAGCGATACTTCAACCCCGCTGCACCATCGCGTTGCCCGCCCTCAGGCCAAAGACCTGCCTGAAAGCGTGTTGAATACTGGCTATACCTTTGATCGATTTATTCCCGGTAACGCGAATGAAATGGTGTATGCTGCGGCGCATGCCGTCGCTGAACACCCTGCTGTTTCCTATAATCCTTTTTTCATTTATGGCGGCGTCGGTGTCGGCAAGACCCATCTCATTCAGGCCATCGCCCACGCCTGCGTCGCGCGCGGTCTGCGCGCAGTCTATGTGCCTTCGGAAGCCTTCACCAACGATCTCGTGGAAGCGATTCGCAGTAAAACCACGGCCATGTTCCGCGAGCGCTATCGCAATGCAGATGTCCTGCTAATTGATGATATACAGTTTTTGAAAGACAAAGAAAGCACACAGGAAGAATTTTTTCATACCTTCAACGTCTTGCACCGGTTCAATAAGCAGATCGTGATCGCCTCAGACGAACACCCCGGCAAATTAACGCATCTTGAAGCGCGCCTGCGTTCGCGCTTTGAAGGTGGATTGGTCATGGATGTGCGTTTGCCGGAACTGGAAACACGCATCGCTATTTTACAAATGTGGGCGCAGGAAGCTGGCATCCGTCTTGAACTCAGCGTCGCTGAATACATCGCCTCGCGCGTGCAGAATCATCTGCGCGAGATGGAGGGTGTCTTCAAAAAGATGGTGATTCAGGCGAAAACCAGCCGTTCAGTGCTCACTGTACAGCAGGCCGCGGATGAAATTGATGGCTTTCATCGTCCGCGCTATATGCTCACGCTTCAACAGGTAATTGACGTGAGCGCGCGGCATTATGGCATGTTGGCCGAAGATCTGATCGGGCCGCGGCGCACCGGCACCATCAATCAGGCGCGGCAGGTGGCGATGTTCCTCTGCCGCGAATTGACCAGCGCGTCGCTGCCGCAAATTGGCGCGGCCTTTGGTGGGCGTAAGCACAGCACGGTATTACACGCTTGTCAGAAGGCCACTCGCGATATTACCGGTGATCCCCTCACGGCAGCCGTCGTAGTGGACATCCGCAGCAAACTGCTCAAAAACTAGCCGCCTTCAGCGAGCTTCTCACCATCCGAACTTCGCGCCGACGGCGTTCATTTGCTGGATGTGGTTATCGCAGTGACCGGCGTAGCGGCGGGCGATATCTTCTACGTCAAGCTGACCATGTTCAGGATGTCGTACCGGGTGCCGCCACTGTTCCTCGGTCAAAGATTCCAGTAGCGCTACAAAACGCTGATGCAGTCCCCGTATAATCAATAATGACGGTCCCAGCGGCATAGCATAATCAGCATGACGCGACCACGCTTCCTGATCATAAGTCGGCACCACCGGATTATCCTCATCCAGCGGCAGTCGAAAACGAAAATTCGCGCTCATGTGCGAATCAGCCAGATGATGCACAATCTGCCTCGGTGACCACTCGCTTTCAGCCACCCGCTGATCAAGCTGCGCATCGCTCAAAGGAAGTACCACCGCTTCCAGCCGATCCGGAAACTCTCTCAAGGTTTGAATATATCGCGCACGTTCAGCAGCAGGCATCTTATTCTCCAGTGAATATACAGGGCAAATTGTTATTTCAGATTATGACGATATATTTAGGTTCAAGGAAAGACAAGCTATTGGACTTAGGAGCCAGCTATGGCAAATCAAACCCTCGTTGCTTTCACAGTTGCCAGTCGGGAGCACGCCCATGAATTGTTTCAGGTGCTGCTGCGGCAGGATGAAGCCGACGACAATGTGAAGATCGTGGATGCCGTCGCCGCCTATAAAACCGACGATAATCAGCTCAAAATCGAACAGACCACAGACGCTACCGCCGGGGAAGGCGCTTTCGGCGGTGGCGTGGTTGTCGTAGTTGTCGGGTTAATTGCCGGTGGCCCTCTTGGTGCGGTGGTCGGCGGTTTAGCAGGCGGCGCCATCGCCAGCGTTTATGCTGCTGTGCGCGACAGCGGCATAAACAACAAAACTATCAAATCCTTGGCTGAACAGCTTCAACCCGGGCAGGCGGCGCTGGTGCTGCTTTACAGCGGTGAGTTGAACGATGAGATGCTGGAATCGCTCAAGGAATTTGAAGCTAACTTAATTCACGACACCCTGCCTGAAGGCTCACGAGATGCTATTATGGTTGCGCTGGCTGGCGCAGGCATCGCGGCAGCAGCGATTGCGCCAACCGAACAGCCGATCATCGTCACCCTACAGGAAGAAGTTGATCACGGCGAATCTCTATAGCCGCTACGTTACGAGAAACGAGGCGAACTGCCAGACATCCTCTTCGGGCGGATGCCACTCGCCATAACGCCCGAACGCCTCATAGCGATTCTTCAGCGGTGTCCAGTCCGTTTGCAAGGAAAGGCAAGGGCCAAGGTACGGATTAGCCACCGCTAAAATCTCACGGTGCGGCAGTTCTTCCGGCACGCAGATTCCGCGATTCGGGTTCTTCAGCATCCATGTAAGCGCGCCCAAAACGGACGCCGCCACCTGTAAAGTGGTCGCGCTCTGGCCGGGTGCTAGCTGCCGCGCTTCCTGAATATCTAACTGACTGCCAACCCACCAACCGTTCAAATCATGTCCTAGCAGCAGCACCCCAAGTTCATCAGAGCCGCTGATGATCTCGTCATTCATAATACGAATTTTCGGCTGCGGATCGTAATTCATCATCCGCAGTTCATGCAGCGAAGCCAGCGCCGCATCACAGGGCATGTAGGCATAATGCACGGTCGGCCGGTAGGTCGGGCGATCCCCGTCCCATACCGTCAAATAATCGCTGAGCGTGAATGCCTCGCCATGCCGCACCACCATGCCGATAATTTCGCCCGTGGGCACCCATGATCTGACGAACGTATTGATGCCCATCCGTCCTAGACAAATCTGGTTGCCCGGCCCGTATAAGTGCACGTATGCGCCGGGGGGAAATTCGCGCTCATGCGTACCCCACCCCATTTCTGACGGGGCAACGCCTTCCTCATAAAAGCCTTCAACAGACCACGTATTGACAAACTCGTTAACCTGCTTCGGCTTATTCGCAATCTGCATGTCTCGCTCAGAGATATGGATCACCTTCACGCCGCCAAGCTGTGCGATGCCCGCATAATCGCCCGCTGAAACTGCGTTCTCCAACCCTGCCCGCCGCTGTGGATCTAATGAAGAATCGGCAAGGATTGCAGCGCTCATATCTTCCAGCGCGACCTTCGCCCAATGGCTGACGAGGCCGGGGTTTGCCCCGTGTTCAACCACCGCTGTCGGCCCCGGTTCTGACCACGAGGCCTTCAATTTACGCAGCGCCATATGCCGCACATACAGGGTTCTTTCAGTGGGCGGCTTGTTCTCCATATCCAGATAGGGATCCCACAGTTCAATCGAGGTATTGATATACAAAACCCCGTGATCATGGCACCATGTAATGATGTCCACTGCGCCGATGTTATAGGCCAGATCGATCAGCAAATCCCCGGCGCTAAGATGCTGACTCAGCGTCTCAGTAAGATTTTCAGGGGTAATTTGAAGCTGCCGATAGTTTGCGCCTGCCGCCAGCACCGCAGGAATATATTCGCGCGCGTCAATCAGATCGATGATGGTTAACTTGTGGAAATCCATTTCAAAGTGGCGTAACAGCAGGGGGAGAAAACAGCGCGAGACCGCGCCGCACCCAAGGACAACGGCATTTCCGCCGAAGGGAATCTTCATCTCGATAGTGATCCTTTCAGGTGATCAAAAACGACAGTCTTTGCCGCTAGTATATTGCTGAACATTATAGGGGAACTGGCTTAAAGAGCAATTAATCTACGCTATGGTGAACGGATTTCAGCGCGGCATTTCACAACGCTTACGTTTAGAATTCAATCACAATCGGAAAGGGTAGGCTTTTGCCCGTCAAAAATACTACATCACTCCACATCGGCTTTCTAGCGGCTGATCTCACCCACAAGCACGGTTGGGCACATTATTCGCTGAGCCTGATTGAAGCATTGGCGCGATCTGGATCGCGCTTGACCGTGATCACCACTCATAGCAGCCCGATTCCAGAAATTGCAAACGTCGAAATTGTCCCGCTGCTGCCCGATCTGGAGCCGATGCAGCGTCATTTCCTCGCGCGGCAGCTTCGGGTACTCCCCGCTGTGCGCCGCGCCTTGAGCGATTGCGATCTCATTCACTCCGCCGTCGAACCCTATGCGCCGGTGGCCGCATTAGCCGCAGCCAACAAACCGCTGCTGATCACCGGGCATGGCTCGTATGTTCGCGCCTCGCAAATGCGTAAACCGCCGGTCAGCCAGATTTATGCAGAGGCGCTGAAGAAGGGAATGCTGGTCTGCGTCAGCCGCTATACCGCAGAACAGGCGCAGCTTGCTTTGCCCGGCATCCAAACAACGGTCATCCCGAACGGTATCGATCCCGGGCGATTCGCTTCATTGCCGATGCTCCCAAAAGATGGGCGCACTATCCTCAGCGTTGGCGCGGTCAAACGCCGTAAAGGCACGATGGAATTAGTGCGCGCAGTCGGAAGAGTGCGCGACTCGATCCCCAATGTGCGCTGCGTTGTCGTTGGCAGCCTGAGCATGGAACCGGATTATGTCAGCGAGATTCAATCCGAAATCGTATCTCTTAAATTACAGGATCACATCCATTTAGCAGGCCGTGTACCCGATGAGGAATTGAAAGCTTGGTATGCCCGCGCAGATATCTTCACGCTGCCGTCACAAAATATCGGCTGGAAGTTTGAGGGATTCGGGCTGTCCTTGCTGGAAGCCAGCGCCGCGGGGCTGCCGGTTATTGGCTCGCGTGACTGCGGCGCCGAAGATGCAATTGAGGAGGGCGTCACCGGCCTATTGGTTTCGCAGCATGATCCTGAAACCGGACTGGCGGCGGCCATTCTGAAACTGCTCAACAACCCGGAGTTACGCGCGCAGATGGGCATTGCAGGCCGTGAACGCGCCTCACACATGACCTGGGATGCAGCCGCGTTACAGCTTCTTCACGTTTATCGAAGCCTGCTTTAACCCAATCTCGGATCGCCTGCTGGCACCTGAATCACCGCGCCCCACGGCTGGTATTGGCTGGCGATATATTCGCGGCGAATCTCGTTGCCCGCCAAATCCTGAATGATGCGTGGAACCCTCACATATGCCCCGCCTACAGCCCAGTCCACTTGCATCTGCTGCCCGGCGGTGAGGTTGGGATTCATCACATACTGCGTTTCAGCAGGCGGCGTCTCGTTCACAATTTCAGCGGGGCCGCGCACTACCTGTCGCCCCGGGTTTGTGCTGTAAAAACGGAAATGCACACTGTTATTAGTCGGGTTCAGAAAAGACTCGATCAAGAGATGGTAGGGGGTGTCATTGATGAATCTGAGATCAAGGTCTGGAGTGTAAATCGCAGCATCCATGCCCACACCATCAGGATCGCCAGATTCGTAATAGCCCACCCGGTAGCCGTGCGCCCAGCGTTCAGTCATCGGAAATCCGGCATAGAAGGCGGCGCGAAATACGGTTGTACTGACCTGACAAACGCCACCGCCCACGCCCTTCACCGTCTGATCACCCATGATCACGAAGCCTTCAACATAGCCTTCTTCGGGTGAAATATCGCCAACATAGCGGTTGAAGGAAAATTCTTCGCCCGGCCCGATGATCAAGCCGTCAAACCGGCTGATGGCCGTGGCAATATTCTGACGCCGCGATTCGGTTGAGCCAGTGTAGTAACTTACGCCTTCGCTGACCAGCTCCGTAATCCCCAATTCAGCAGCCGTCACGCTGTTCGAGTAACGCGGCTCTTGATAATCAAAAACCAGCGGTACTACGCGCTCATTCGGGCTGAAAATGGCCGCTGTCAGCCGTTCCAATGTCCGATCTACATTCAGAACCCGCCCGTTAATCGGCGCAACCACGCTCACCAGTTGGGCAGATGCAGTATCGAAGTGGAAGCGTCCATCCAGTGAAGGCACAATGAGTCCCTGTGCCAGCGATTCGAGATACGGGCGATATACGCTGGTATCCACCGTCACATCATAGCTCTGGCTGCCATCCGGCGCGGTCAGTGTCTCCACGCGCAGCAGCGCCTCGATCTGCTCTACCGGCAGCACCCACGGCCCCAGCGATCCGCCGCGCCCATCGTCAGCAGCCAGCGTCACCGGGCCGGAAAGCGCAATTCGCGCCTTATCCGCCGCTAAAGTAGAATCGAGTGTGAGCGGCACCGACTGATGAACCACCAGCTGAATTTCTCCGCCCGGTTGCAGCGAAGTGACCGCAGAATCGAGCGCCGCCAATGTTGCGGTCACATCCATCGTCTCGCCGGGTTCACCGGGAGCGGCCTGAATATCCGCGCCGTTAATCACCAGACGGGCCTCCGAGGGAGCATGATCAATGTCCCTAGCGAGGCTGCTTAAAAACGCAACCGCAGCGCCCTGATCGTAGCGCACCTCGGGCGAAATATTCTCGCCATTCAGCCACGTGAGCGACTGATCGATCACATTATCCACAAATCCACGCCCATGCCCCACGCTGAAAGCCTGCGCGACTGTTGAGGCAGCGTCAAACTGTACGCCCAGTTCGCCAGCCGCTGCCTGCCAGAAACGGTCTCCAGCCCGGAATGTAAAAACGGTGTCGTCGTCGTAATTGAAGGTTTCTTCTAAGGCGGCAACTGCGCGCTCAGGCGTCATCCCGCCAAGATTCACCCCGTTTGCCCACACATTCGGGATGATGCGGTTGGAGTACAGCAGTTGAACCGCGCCAACTGCCATCACCAGCAGCAGTCCCAGCATGATGCCGCCGGTTATCACCAGAATCGGCAGGCGAACCAGCCACGGATTGATGCCTCGATGAGGCAGTTCAGGAGGGTGTGTTGAAGATGGGGGTTGGGCGTGTGTAGACATAATTCAGCTAGAACAGGCTATTTATACGGTGGTGTTCATTGGCGAACAAGTTTTCAAAGTGTACCACAGGCATAATCATCCCTTGCCGCTGATTAGCCGCCGTAGGGTTCAGCCGTATGTTCAGCGTTCCTTTCAGGAAATACCAGCGGATCAGGCAGCGACGATAGATCGTCGGAGTCCAGCCGAATATCAGCGGCTGTGAAATCGTCAAAAAGCTGCGGGATGAACTGGCGCACATCACCGGCCATATCATGAGGCATCGCAATATTGATCCCTACGATCTGGTTTAGGGCCACCGTCACACAGATCACAATGCCCCGCTTATAATGAGGTCCCGAAAGTAAATAATACGCCGCATCATAGCCGTTCCATAAAAATTCCTGCGGGTCACTACTGGCCGTTGACAAACCACTGATCAGCCCCGGCGTCGAAACCACATAATCCAGCAGCCACAGCGCTTGATTGGCTCCCTCAGGAGTCTCTGGCATATTCATCCGCGCCAGATCTGGCGAGAAAATATTGACGATAATGCCGCTCTCAGGGGAAATTTGCCCCCCGGTGATGATCGGATCATGCTGAAGCAAGGTTACGGTCACGCCGGAACCTGACTCCACAGACCAGCCTATCGGCTTCCACATGCCGATCTCAATCCCTCCAGCATATCCCTCAATCCACTCTGGAAAGGCCGCTGCTGCTTCCGTCACCTCGGCGGTTGGCTCAGGAGTGATCTCGGTTGGTACGGGTGCTATGTTGTTGGGTGGTTGGCACGCAGAGGGCACCGCAATCAGCGCGAAACAAATGGCTGCGAGCCTCAATCTAAAGGTCATAGTGTGTATTGCCCGGCTAATTCCAGATGCGGTTATAGGCTGCATCTTGCTACTGCTGCTGATCCTATCACAGCCATGCGCCGCTGTCGGTAAATACTAAACGATCTCTCATACCTGAAAGGCTGTTCGGGGGGCTTGACAGGCCGTTCAATTCTGGTTACGCTGGCATTCAAATCTAATACATAAAAATGTTGATCTGAACGAGTAGATGATGCGCGTCGTGTTCAGAGAGCCGCCGGAAGCTGTGAAGGCGGCACACTAGCCGTCATTGAATGGATCAGGGAATTGCACTGGCGAACCGCAAGCAGTAGCCAGCGCCGGGAAAGCGCGCCCGTTATCAAGGCGAGGGGTATGGCAGTCATCAACCGTACCCTTGAATGAGCGGTCATCTCAGATGATCATCAAGGTGGCACCACGGGAAAGCCTCTTCTCGTCCTTGTTACGGGAGAGGCTTTTTGTATT